>JBJMLY010000291.1:0-8035 GCA_045805025.1 Cytophagaceae bacterium
ACCTCCTATATAAATGCATCCTCATTTATTACCGAGGCCTTATTTAAAATTAAAGCCAACGGTTACGTGCCAGTGATTGCACATCCGGAGCGATACACATATCTGTATGAGAGTTTTGATAAATTTCAGGAACTATACAGAATGGATGTTCTTTTTCAGCTTAACATTAATTCGATTTCGGGATATTATTCAAAAGCCGCACAGGTATTTGCGAAGAAACTGATCGAAAATAATATGATCAGCTTTATTGGGAGCGACTGTCATGGTATACGGCATATTGAAGCCCTCAAAAGAAGCCGTCAGTCCGGCCTCTATAAAAAAGTAGTGCAATCTCCACTTCTTAATAATTCCCTTCTCTGATGATTTTTCTTACTGGCTGCAATGGTTTAATCGGAAGCTTTATAGCCAGAAAGCTTTTATCGGAAAATCACCGGATCAAAGCCCTGAAAAGAGCATCGTCCGACATGTCTCTCGTGCACGATATTATAGACAGGATCGAATGGGTTGAAGGAGATCTTTCCGACATATATCTACTGAACCAATTCCTTCAGGATGTGGATATGGTAATTCATTGCGCCGCCATGATATCTTTTTCCCCGGCCCGCAAAGAAGAGATGTTCAGATCCAATGTGGAGGGAACAGCTAATCTTGTCAATGCAGCGCTTAACAAAAACATAAAGCGTTTTTGTTATATGAGCTCTGTGGCTGCGATGGGCAGAAAAAAGAATTCAGACCATGTAGATGAATCCACCGTCTGGGAAGAATCTTCCAACAATACATTTTATGCCTACACCAAATACCTGGCAGAGCTGGAAGTATGGCGTGGTATGGAAGAAGGCCTGAATGCTTTTATCCTTAATCCTTCTATCGTGCTGGGGCCCGGAAACTGGAATACCGGGAGCAGCCGGATTTTCAATTATATATATAAAGAGAATCTTTTTTATCCTGCCGGCGAAATGAATTTTATCGATGTCAGAGATGTTACAGACATAACCTGCTCATTACTGTTTTCTCAGGTAAAAGGAGAGAGATTTATACTGAATGCAGGCAAAATGCAATACAAAGATGTATTCTTTCGGATTGCCGATCGTTTTAATAAGAGGAGACCGGGCTTCAAAGCCAACCGGCTTCTGAGTGCCCTTGCATGGAGACTGGAAAAAATGAAAACAATTTTTACAGGGAAGGATCCCTTGCTGACTAAAGAAACGGCGAGGGTTTCGCGTTTGAATTATCTTTATGATACGGGTAAAATTCTTAAGATCCCTGGTATGAAGTTCAGAGATATGAGAGAAACAATTGACTGGACCTGCGAAGTACTCATCAGGAGCACACATGTGAATAAATAAATAGTGAATAGCGTACTCTAAAAGGATCTAATTGTTTAACTTTAGTTAAACGGAAAATGATCTTTATCGTAAAATCAAATTGATGAGGAACAGGTATAGAAATAGCGAAGGGAAAGACAGCATCAGGAAATTTGAGGAAATGCTCAAAAACGGTGACAACGTCTTTTTTGATCTTGGTACATTCGAGTTTATTATCAACCACTTCAGTGAGGCCGGCAGGCTTAAGAAGGCTCTTAAGGCCTGCGAGATTGCCATGAGCCAATATCCTTTCTCGTTCGAGCTGATGCTTGATAAAGCCAATATCCTGATCCGCAAGCAGAAATTTGACGATGCCCTGGCCCTTATCGAAAAGGCCGAGCTTCTTCAGCCCAACGATCCGGAAGTAATTATTCTGCGGGGCAATCTCCTTTCCCAGATGGGTGATTTCGAACGGGCTATAGAACATCTGAACAAGGCAATTGATCTGGTCGATGAGAAAGACGATATTTATTATGCTATTGGGATGTCCTATCAGGACTGGGCAAAATACGATGAGGCAATTAAGTTTTACAAATTAGCCATCGACAGCAATATTCATAACGAAGACGCTTTGTATGAACTGGCCTACTGCATGGATCTGGCAGGTCAGCTTGACCAAAGCATTTCCTATTATCAGAAATTTATCGACAACGATCCATATTCGTTCCATGCATGGTACAATATGGGCATTGTATATTTTAAGCTGGGCAGACTGGAAGATGCTATCAGTGCTTACGAATACGCTACGGCCATCAACGACAATTTTTCGTCAGCCTACTTCAATATGGGTAACTGCTACATGAACCTGGGTAAGTATGAGAATGCCATTGAAAGTTATACCAAAACCCTGGAGCTCGAAGATCCTCATGCAGAAACCTGTTCGAACCTGGCCCTCTGTTACGAGCGTCTCGGGAAGTTGAGCAAGGCCATCGAAATATACCGCAATGCTACCAAGATAGATCCTACCTACGATGAAGCTTGGTATGGCATTGGGAAATGCCTGGACCTTCAGGATAAATCCTACGAGGCAATCCATTTTTTCAAGAAAGCAATCAAACTGAATAAAGATATTCCGGAATACTGGCTGGGTATCGCTGAAGCAGAATATAAGACCGGCAATCTGATTTCCTGCCTCGAAGCATACGAAGAAGCCTGTGTGCTGGACCCTGAAAATCCGGAAATCTGGTTAAGCTGGTCATTTGTTCATTACGAGCAAGGCGATATGGAAAAAGCTGCCGGGCTCATTTTTAACGCAATTGAGGAGATTCCGGGCAACGGAGAACTCTATTACAGGGCTGCGGCCTACTTAATAAATGCAGGTAAATACAAAGAAGCCTTTATTTATTTAGAAAATGCGTTAATTTTGGACTTTGATAGTCACACGGTACTTTTTGAATTTTTTCCTCACCTGGAAACTCAAAAGGCCATGAACAAAATTATAGACCAGTACAGAAAAAAAAATGAGTAATAATTTCAGTCTGACGAAAATCCCTGAAAGAACTTCAAAACCACGTGATGCAGGCTTTACCATGGTCATGGATAAAGGTCTTAGTATCCGCGAGGTAGAAGATCTGATCGAAACTTCCGGTGAATATATAGATATCGTTAAGCTAGGATGGGCAACTTCCTATGTGACCCCTAAGCTTCAGGAGAAACTGGATGTATACAGATCAGCAGGAATTCCAACCTATTTCGGAGGCACCCTGTTCGAGGCGTTTATCATTAGAAATCAATTTGAAGATTACCAGAAAATTCTGGATAAGTACAAAATGACCTTTGCGGAAGTTTCAGACGGCTCCATCGATCTGAACCATGATGAGAAATGCACCTATATTCAGGCTCTCGCCAAGCAGGTTACTGTCTTATCCGAAGTAGGCTCCAAAGATGTTCAGAAGATCATTCCTCCTTATAAATGGATTCAACTCATGCAGGCCGAGCTCGATGCAGGTTCCTGGAAAGTAATTGGTGAGGCAAGAGAAGGCGGGAATGTGGGCCTTTTCAGATCTACAGGAGAAGTAAGGTCAGGGCTGGTGGAAGAAATTCTTACAAAAATACCTTTCGAAAAGATCATCTGGGAAGCGCCTCAGAAAGAACAACAGGTCTGGTTTATTAAATTGCTGAATAACAACGTCAACCTAGGTAATATTTCTCCCAATGAGGTAATTCCTCTCGAAACCCTTCGTCTTGGTTTAAGAAGCGATACCTTTGATTATTTTTTGAATAAGCTTTAGAATGGAATTCATAAGCAGTATTTTTCATAGCCTTATTGAATTTCTCACGCACCCCGATAAGGTACTAAAGGAATTTGTAGCAAATTACGGCAACTGGGTTTACGGACTTCTTTTCTTAACTATTTTTGTGGAAACCGGTCTTGTAATCATGCCCTTTTTGCCAGGCGACTCACTGCTGTTTCTGGTAGGTGCATTTTCTTCTCAGGGTATTTTCAACCTCTGGTATTCTTTGATACTTCTTTTTATTGCCGCCGTGACCGGGGATACGTTGAATTACATCATAGGCAAGAAAATGGGGCCTGCCGTATTTGAAAGAAATTATAAGTTCATTAAAAAACAACACCTTCTTAAAGCGCAGGAATTTTATGAGAAGCACGGCGCCAAAGCTATTATCCTGGCCAGGTTTGTCCCTATTGTAAGAACATTCGCTCCCTTTATTGCCGGAGTCGCCAGCATGAATTATTCACGCTTTATTGTTTATAATGTTATCGGTGGAACGATCTGGGTTTTTGGTATAACCCTCCTGGGATTTTTCCTGGGTGAGATTCCTTATATAAAAGAGAATTTCGAAAAAGTAGTGCTTCTCATCGTTTTTGTCTCCATTCTGCCCATCATCATTGAATTTTTAAGGGCTAAATTTTCAAAGAAAGCATAAAAGTAAAAAACTTATTAAAAAAGCGGAAGTGACCTTAAGTCATTTCCGCTTTTTTTATTCCACCACAATCTTTGCTACCTTCAATGTGCTTCCTGTTATTTTAACATAATAAGCGCCGGAGGCCAGGCCCGAAGTGCTGATCTGGACTTTATTAAGACCGACCTCAGCCTCAACGCTGGATTGTTGAACAATTCTTCCAAGATTATCAAAGGCTTCTATCGTAAGTGTTTCAGGAATGTCGTTGTTAAAGTCGAATTCAACGTTCTCTCCTTTCTTTACCGGAATAGGAAACACATACAATCCGGCGCTGCTGTTTTCTGCTGCAATCATCTTTACAGGGGATAAGGTTTTCTTTCCATCAACATCGACTTCTTCTATTCTGTAGTAAATAGTACTATGTTGCGTAAAATGGTCTTCGAAACTGTAAGCCAATACTCCGGATGAATTTCCTGCTGCCGCTACTTTGCCTACTGACTGGAAATTAATTCCGTCGCTGCTTCGCTGAATGTTGAAAAAAGAACTGTTCGATTCTGAAGCTGTTTTCCATACCAGATAATTCGTTTGTCCGCTTCTGTTCGCGTCAAAGCTCAGAAAGCTTACCGGGGCAGTGCATACAAGGCTTGCGCATATCCATAGCCTGCTGCAGGTATTGCTTGAGCCCACCTGAAATTTCATGTTATAGATGGCTCCTGCACCCTGTACATTTCCATTGTTGGTTCCCGGGGATGCACCCTGAATGGCGGATACAGCTCTCATAACATTATTTCCCGTGTTGTCAATAAACGGGCTTGTCCAGTATATAGAGCTACCGGCATAACCGGAAGGTGTATTGCTGAAATATTCGAATGGTTGGCCGCTGTTAGAAACCAGTTGGAACCAGTAATACCCAGGCGCGAGCGTATAATTGGTATTCACCGTAAATACGGTCGTAGCCGCTATGCTCAGATTGGCAGTAGTGGTCGTATAAACCGGTGCTCCGGTTGGCCCCCCATAACGTCCGTTCGGACTGCAGCTGCCGCACCATGGGCCGATAGTTGGATTGTTGGCAAAAATATTAAACGTAAAAGTTCCGGATGTACTCCATCCGCTCGGAAATACAAAATCGAATGAAGTCAGTGTCAGTGACTGATTTACTTCCATCATGGTCATCGTTCCTCCGTCGTTGCTGTTATGAGAGTTGTCCATCACATTACCTGTAGGTATGGATGACATAAGCGTTCCGGGGTAACTTGAAACATCTTCGGCATACAGACCCGAAGCGCATCCGGGCGTAGTTGTATTGGTGGCGCTATAGGCAGGGCTGATGGAAGCATTGGTGTTTCCCGGGTTCAGGGCAGTGCCGCCGCTGGCAACGGTATACCATTTTACTTGTGTTGTTCCGGAAGTAACATTGAATGCAGAAGTATTATCGGTATTGCAATAAGTGCCGGAGCCGGCAAAAGAAGATGAAGGGCTGCTGATGACAACGACATCCGTTGTGTTAAAGGTACAGCCGGCTCTTGAAGCCGTAAGACTATATGTTCCTGTCGTTGTTGCGTTATACGTTGAGCTGGTAGCTCCGCCAATGGCTGTTCCGTTGCGGTACCATTGTATGCTTGCAGGAGGGGTCATTACTCCGGAGCTTATCGTATAGCTTACAGGCGCGCAAATACTTTTATCCGAACCGAGGTTGACGGTGACAGGTGTATTTTTGAATATGACGGAGTCTTTACGCGGACATCCATTGATATATGAATAGCAGAGGTAGTATTTGGTTCCGTCCGCAGGTGCGCTTGCTACATTGTAGGTACTGCCTGTTCCTAAAGTTGAACCAGGTGTCATTTTCCATGCGTAGCCGTAGGTGCCAGGCAATGTGGGGTCGAGATTGTATCCGAATGCTACGTTGCAATTGTAGATAGTATCAGGCAGGGCGCTGCTTTGCCCTATGCTGTTGAGGTTCGTGATTTTATCACAGCCGTCTCTGAAAGAAATATCATCGAGCGCCAGGTCGTTACTGCTGCTGCCCGGACGAAGGTTTACAATTTTGATAGTGATTGTTCCCGTTGAAGTTGGAGTATAGGTGGTGAAATACTGGTTCCAGTTATTGGTAATACTATCTACATAGACAACCGGGGATGTAAAATTGGGAGTGCCTGTTATCTGGAACTGGAGCTGAGGAGAATTCGTGATGTAACTGCCTCCCGGACAAGAGCCGCAGGCCGCAGTATTATTGATGGCGATATTGGCAAACCAGGCCGAAAAGAAATAGGTCTGTCCTGCCGTAACGCTGACATTCTGAGTCCAAAGATTGTCATTCACGGAGTTGTTATTGAAATCATAAATGAGCATGTTTCCGGTTCCGGAAGTATGATCGCCCATGGATTTAAAATAGCCGGTATTGTATGAATTAGGATTGCTTCCAATGGCATACTGATCACCTGGCAGTGTTCCAGGGCCTGCGAAAAAAGTAAAGGTGCTCGTGAAACCCGTATTCCCGGATGAAAAGTCTCCATTGACAATTTTCTCTGTACCCGTTGTAAGCGGACACATCGACTGAGAAAAGGCGGAAGATGAAAAAATGAAAAGTAATAGAAAAATTGATAATGATTTACTCATAATAATTTAAGACATTAATTCTGTTCAATGAATCCGTTAAAACGATAGCTTGTAACCGATAGTTGTACGGTTTTTTTTCAATATAGATGCCTGAAAATTAATCAATTGTATTATTTGTGGGCTATGATTTACCGGGGAAAATTCAGAGAGTGTGAGAACTGCTGTAATTCATCGAAAGGAAGCAATTCAGGGGGTTACTGGTTTAGCCAGCTAAATTAATTATTGTATATTAATTTGTATTTTTTTAATAAAGAATGTAGGATGGTAATTTAGATCTATAGGTCTTCTTATATGTCCGTATTTAAGAATCTGTTTCTTATTTCTATTAGCAGGCCCTTTATTTCTGACTGATTCAAATTCATTATCTTAGTACCATGAAAACCTACGGACTCATCGGTTACCCGCTTACCCATTCTTTTTCAAAAAAATATTTTACAGAGAAGTTTGAGCGGGAAGGAATCAAGGATTGCCGGTATGAGCTTTTTGAAATCAAAGAAGCTTCACTGCTTCCTGATCTGGTAAAAAGCAATCCCGACCTGGCCGGACTGAATGTGACCATACCTCATAAAGAATCTGTAATCCGGTATCTTAATGAGCTGGATGAACCAGTGAAAAAAATCAGGGCGGTGAATGTGATAAAAATCAAAGATGGCAAGCTTGTGGGTTATAACTCGGATGTAGATGGGTTCAAAGTATCCCTGCAGAAATTTTTACCGCAAGGCTTTAAAGGCGACGCGCTTATACTTGGGAGCGGAGGAGCATCCAAAGCTGTCAAAGCAGCGCTGGAATCCATGAAGCTGCACTTTACCACCGTTTCCCGTAATCGTACTGCCCACGCTTTTGCCTATGAAGATCTGAATCAGAAATATGTAGACTCTCATCCGCTTATCATTAATACGACGCCTCTTGGGATGTATCCCAATACGGAGGATTGCCCTCCCATCCCTTATTCCTTCATCAGCGAAAATCATTACCTCTTTGACCTGGTCTATAACCCGGAAGAAACCTTATTTATGAAAAAAGGAGCGGAGCGGGGGGCGAGAACAAAAAACGGACTCGAGATGTTACACCTCCAGGCCGAAAGAGCCTGGGAGATATGGAACGCCAAATAATTTTTAATGATGAATGTTAAATTTTAAATGTTATTCCTGTAATTGATGATTTTGCAATCATTTAAAATTTAACATTCA
>JBJMLY010000292.1:0-4119 GCA_045805025.1 Cytophagaceae bacterium
AAAGCCTTTCCTCCGAGCAGCTGGGTGAGTTTCAGCGTGCCCTGGATCAGGCCTGGAAAGCAAGAAAAGACGTGTTTAAATGGTTCTGGTGGAAATTATTTTCAAAGGATAAATTTTTCGTTAAAAGAGTATTTGTTTCCAACAAGCTGGAATGGAATAAGGAAGGTTTTGAAAAGCTGATGCAAAAAGTCGATAACCGGATGAACCTGGAGCATAATCTCACGGCTCTGAAAGAGTCGGGCTGGCTGCTGGATGTGCCTGTCGACAAAAAAGCAGAGACTTTTCAGGACTGGATCTATTATCAGCACAATGCTGTAGTAGCCAAAGAGCTGCTGATTGAGCTGCGCGGCCTGAAAGATTTTCTGAATATCAGTAATATCGGCTATTCGGAGATGAAGGAGAAGCTGGTATTTTTTCTTGAAACGATCCGGCAGGTTCCAGAAGAACGGAAAATGTGGCTCAGGTTTTATACTCCCAGACAGATTTCACGAATCCTTAGTGACTACGAGTATTCCATCGAGCTAAAGGAAGTGCTCAAAAAGGATTTTGAAGCACTGGTGGAATTCGATAAGATCAAGGGTAATCTCCTTCCGTACGAGCGTGATGTGATGAATAAGCTGCTGGATAATGCAGGGGATATATCGGTTTTATCGGTCGACAAGATTTTCCGGAACAGCATTTACCTGGAATGGATCGATAATATCGAAGCCAAACATCCACAGCTGCGTGCGGTTTCTTCCCTGAAGATGTCGCAGATGGAGGCGGAGCTTCAGAGCAGGATCAAAGAGAAATTAAGAATCAGCAAAGATATTGTTCTGCTCCGGGCGAGGGAGCAGACTTACAAGGATCTTGATTTCAACAGGCTCAATAATATGGTTACCTACCGGGATCTGAAACATCAGGTAAGTAAAAAATCAAAAATATGGCCCCTTCGCAAACTGATGGAGTCTCATTCGAACGAGGTCTTTAACCTGGTCCCGTGCTGGATGGCTTCTCCGGAATCGGTCTCAGCGATTTTTCCCATGAAGCAGCTGTTCGACCTGGTAATCTTCGACGAAGCCTCTCAATGTTTTTCGGAAAGAGGAATTCCGGCAATGTACAGGGCCAGGCAAGTGCTGATTACAGGGGACAGTCAGCAGCTCAGCCCGAGCGATCTATATCAGCTGCGCTGGGAAGAAGACGAGGAGGAAAAGGAAAATATGGATCTGGAAGCAGATTCTCTGCTGGATCTTGCCGCCAAATACCTGATGAAAGTCCAGCTTACAGGGCATTACCGGAGCCGTTCCATCGAGCTGATTGATTTCTCCAATATTCATTTTTATAAAAATACACTCAGGATGCTGCCGGACTCAGACCTGTTTAACGCCTCCGAAGTGCCTATCCGTTATGTAAAAGTAAATGGAACCTGGGAAAACAATTCCAACCGCACAGAAGCGGCGGAGGTCGTCTCGCTGGTTTCCCGACTGCAGAAAGAACAGCCCGATAAAAGCATCGGCGTAGTAACCTTCAATTTCCGTCAGCAAAATTTAATTCAGGATATGCTGGAAGAAAAGGCGGCATCCGGAAAAACAGAAATCCCGCAGAGTCTTTTTGTAAAAAATATTGAAAGCGTTCAGGGCGACGAAAGAGACATTATTATATTTTCGATAGGCTATGCGCCCGATAAGAGAGGTAGAATAGCGGCGCAATTCGGCAGTCTGAATATGGTCAAAGGGGAAAACAGGCTTAATGTGGCTGTGTCCCGGGCAAAAGAAAAGATCTATGTGGTGAGCAGTATTTTCCCTGCCCAGCTGGAGGTGGAAGGCACGAAAAATGAAGGCCCCAAGCTCCTGAAGGAATACCTGCATTTTGCTTTAAAGGTGTCTGAAGGAAGGTACGAAAAAGCGCCAGATCCGAAGACAGAACATAAGCCCGACTGGTATCTGAGTGAAAAGCTGGAAAGGGAAATTCCTTTATCTCTTGAACATGGTCTGCCCTTTGCCGATCTGAGTGTGAGCGATGATAAAAGCACAGCAGGCATCATTCTGACCGACGATACCCGCTACCAGCAAAGTATTTCAGCGAAAGATTTTCATGCGTATACACCCTTGGCTATGCAGGAAAAAAACTGGAAGATCCTTAAAATTTACAGCCGGCAGTATTGGGAGAATGCCTCTAAGGTAAAAGAGGATATTCTCAAGGCATTCCATAATCACTAGTTCATGATTAAGATTAAAATCCTCACCGTCATCCTTTACTTTAAAAGCCTTCTTTCTCCATGTGTTTTGCATAAGGATCCGGCCATTGCGGAAAAGAAGCCACATTATAAGATGACCAGGATCGGAGAGCTTCCTGCTGCTATTGACGAAAGCTCGGCTGTGATCCCTGCCGATACCGCATCTTCAGGGTTTGTTACCCTGAACGATCACGGAGGGAAGCCCGAACTCTATCGTGTTTTTCCTCAGGGCAAAACCTGGAATTATACGAGCTGGAAAGTAAGCCGCTCTTCCAATTACGATTGGGAAGAACTCGCCAGAGACGACAGAGGAAATATTTATATTGGCGATTTTGGCAATAATTACAATAACCGTAGAAACCTCCGGATCTACATTGTGAATCCGGCAGACAGTCTTAAGACAGATTCAATAAGCTTCAGCTTTGAAGATCAAAAATTATTTCCTCCTGCAAAGGACGATATGAATTTTGATTGCGAGGCATTTTTCTGGTACGATCATCACCTTTACCTGTTTTCCAAAAACAGAGGGAAGGGATTAGTCAAAGTTTACAAACTGCCGGATCAGCCGGGAGCATATCAGGCCAAATTGTTCGATAGCCTGAATGTAAAAGGGATGATCACTTCGGCCGATATAAGTCCGGATAAAAGAAATCTGGTATTGCTCAGCTATGGGCGTATCTACTTTTTTAAATTAGCGGAAAATGGTTCTTTGAGATTTCAGGGATTCTTTTGCCGTAAATTTCCAAGAGGAGGACAATCGGAAGCTATATGTTTCCTGAATAATAATGATCTGCTGATCACCAATGAGGGTAGAAAGATCTTTTTGATGAAAAGGAAAAAGTAATTGGCTATTACTGCTTGCTAAGATAGTCCTCAGGCAAACCTTCGAAATGAATGCATTCGGTCGTGTCGGTTTTTACCTCCCCGTTTTCAAATAATACCCGTACCACAAACTGATGATCTGAGCTCAAAATAGGCTTTTGTCGCATTCTGAGTGTCAGAAGTCTGACTTGTGAAGCTGCATTATCCTGGTCCACCAGGTTTTCGAATTCACTCAGAGGTACAGTCATGCCTTCTTTGATCAGGGTGCCGTATTTACTCTCGAGATTGCGGATATAATGGAAGTCAAAAAGCCCTGATAGATCTTTGCCAGCCGGGTGCGCCTCGTTCACTTTTTCTGTGCTGAAAACCTGGATATTGGTTATCTCATTGCTGCATCTCAAGGCTTTACTATCTTTTTTTTTGAAGGAAGGCTTTTTTTTCGTTTTGTCCACCTTGTGTTCGAACTTGAGCATCATATGATAATCTTCTTCGTAGAGAACTCTTTCCTGGTTGGCATGCTTTGCTTTGACCGAGGTAATTTTGTACGAATGAAAAGAAGTTTTTCTGTTTTTACTAAAGGCTTGAATGCTCAGATAAATTCCTATCCCCAACATCAGCAGCACTATAATTCTTACCATACCAGTTCTCCTCCTCTTTAATTAAGCAGCAGGAGAAATTATTTGTTTGGCTGAAATCGGGTTTTTATTTCAGAAGCACGAATATGACCAGGCCAAAGTAGGTGATGCTGATAAAACTACTTAACTTTCTGATATTCATAGTTTTAATACGTTCCGTGTCGAAAATCGCATTCAGCACCACGACGACCATGAAGTTCAGAAGTACCACCATGAAGGTAAGCCAGAACAGATAGTCTGCTTTAGTCAGGTCATCGGAATTGGGTGTAGAGGCAGAATAGGAAATCGAGAAGGCCACAATGGACATAAAGATCCCGATACTTACTTCTCCCAGATTTTCGAAGGAGACGTCTTTCATGAAGAGCAAGGTGAGGGAGATAATCCCGATCATGATGGCCGGCAGAATAATTTCCAGCATAGGAGTGACAAACTTCCTTTTCACGTCAA
>JBJMLY010000293.1:0-3142 GCA_045805025.1 Cytophagaceae bacterium
TATTAAAGGCGAAGTGCTGGCCAAAGAAAGTAATTAACTGAATCATTTATAAATTTTTAAAACCCTAAAACATGTTTACTATTCTATTACAAGCAAAAGGAGGTTCTGATTATTTTCAATTTGCTTTGTTCGGCTTAATCGCCGTGATCTTTTATTTTTTCATGATCCGTCCTCAGCAGAAAAAAGCTAAAGACCAGAAAGTCTTCAGAGAGTCCATCAAGAAAGGCGATGAGATCGTAACCATCGGCGGCCTGCATGGGAAAATTGCAAGCCTTGAAAGCGACGATACATTCTACCTGGAGGTAGACAAAGGCATTAAACTGAGATTTGAAAGATCGGCCATATCGCTGGAGGCAAGTAAGAAGTTACAGGCAGAGCCTGCCAAATAAAATTTTTTTAAGGAGAAGATGTGATCACCAACTGGAGAGCTTTAGGTTTATGTGTTCTGGCAGCCTGTGTATTCTGGTTCCTGAACGCTATGAATCGTCATAAGTATACCGACGACATCTGGTATCCTGTTGAGATTGCATACGATGCTTCCAAAGTAGTTCCTGTATCCCAGCTTCCCCGTCAGATTAAAGTCAATGCGACCGGGGAGCAGGGAGAAGGCTGGAATTTTCTGAGAAAGGCGATACACTTCAATGTGACACCTGTCACGTATGCCCCACATGATCTGCCCCGGAAAAAGTATATCACTGCCAAGGAACTTCTTCCTGTGGCAAGAGAGCAGATTGAGGGTATTCATATCAATTACATTCTGCAGGACAGCATCAAAATAGACTTTGATTATCTTGAGACCAGGAAAGTATACCTGAAGCTGAACCGCGCATCGCTTTCTCTGGCTCCGGAGCATAATCTGACTAGTCCTGTTCAATTTAAACCCGCCTACGTCAAATTCAGTGGCCCCAGGAACCTGGTCAGAAAACTCCCTGATTCCATCCTGGTTAACCTCAACTATAAAAATATCAAAGGCAATTTCGAGCAGGCTTTGCCGGTCGTTTTTAAAACTGATCCTTCCATTAAAATGGAGCAGAATGAGACCGTTCTTTCCTTTAAAGTAGCCCGTTTTTTTTCGGAGTCGGTCAGTCTTGCACCTGAATTTATCAATGTGCCTTCAGGACGTATTCCCGCACAAACCAAAGTCGTACTCACTTATTCGGTTACGGAGAAGGACAAAGACCGCTTCGGCGCCGCAGATTTTCACGCTATAGCCGACCTGAGCAAGGTACGTCCGGATAATACCGTAGAAGTTCTGGTGAATGGTAAGCCGCCCGGAGTTACGAATGTGTCCGTCAATCCTCCTTATCTGAAGGTGGCCTATGAAAAATAAAGTCCTGAAAGTAGGAATTACCGGAGGAATAGGAGCCGGGAAGACAACCGTCACGAATATTTTCTCTTTGCTCGGTGTTCCTGTGTATTATGCAGACGACAGAGCGAAGTATATACTTCATCACGACGAAACAGTAAGCAGGCAGGTACGGGAGAAGATCGGTCAGGAGGCTTTCAAAGACGGGAAGCTGGATACTCAATACATTTCAAAAGAAGTTTTTAAAGATGCTGCTAAGCTTGCCTTGCTCAACAGCATTGTACATCCCAGGGTAGGCCAGGATTTTGAGCAATGGGTAAACCTGCAGACCGGCCCCTACATCCTGAAAGAAGCAGCCTTACTGTATGAAGCGGGTTCCTATAAGGACCTGGATAAAATGATCACCGTATTTGCTCCCGTAGAACTCAGAATTAAAAGAGTGCTTCAGCGCGACCCTCAGAGAACGGAGGAAGTACTCCGGGGTATTATTGAAAAACAGATGCCGGATGCGGAGAAAGTAAGCCGGGCCGATTACGTGATCCGTAACGACGATACGGAGTTACTCATTCCCCAGGTGCTTGCCCTGCATCAGGTATTTATGGCCGGTTCAACCCCTCTTTAGTTTTTTTTCCGTACTATTTGTATTTTGTGGTCTACAATGGCTGACATGCGTTTCCTTTTCTTTATTGGATTCTTACTTACCGGTTTTTTTTCAAGAGCTCAGACGATTTTGTTGAAGGAAGCGGCTATTGATTCAGCCTGTAAGAATCACCCCCAAATGCTGTTGTCCCAAAAGGAAATCGAACAGCAGAAAGCCTTGAAGAAAGCGGGCGTGAATATTGCCAAAACGGATTTCTGGACGGAAAGCCCCAACGCCCTGAAGCTTACGCTGGGTGTTCAGCAGACATTCAGTGTTCCCAATGTATACTCCAATCAGGTAAAGCTTCAGAAGGAAGCAGTAAAGCTTTCCGAGAAGTCATACGAAATTAACAAGGCCCTGCTGACCAGGAATGTGCAGACGCTTTACCTGGATATGCAGTACCTGCAGAAAAAACTCCAGCAGCTCATTTATCAGGACAGCATTTATAATGCTTTGTACAAAGCTTCGGAAAGAAGATTCAATGCAGGCGAAGCAGATTACCTGGAAAAAGTCACAGCAGAAGGCCGGTATTTTGATATCAGAAATCAGTTGTTCCTGGCATCACGTTCTCTTGCCAATGCAGCAGAGCAGCTTAAACTGTTTACAGGAATTGCCGGAACCGACAGTCTGATCGCCTCCGATATGATCCGATATGTTCCGAAAAATCTGGTCAGAGATACATCGGCCATCAGCGGCAATTACCTGCTGGGATATTACAGGCAGAACCAGCTCTACAGCTCAAGAAACCTGAAACTTCAGAAGTCTCTTTTTCTTCCCGATTTTTTCGTAGGCTATCTCAACCAGGGTTATTCTTACACGCCTTACAATCTGAGGCTTCGTTTTGGCGTGTCGCTTCCTCTGTGGTTTCCTTATTATACAGCTAAGATCAAGGCTGCCCGGATCGGTTTACAGGTAGCTGATCTGCAGTTGAAGAATGCGGCCACTTCCATCAAGAGCGAATTCCTCAGCGCCTATGCCGAATATGAAAAAAGCCAGGCCAGCCTGAAATACTATGAGGACTTCGGACTAAGGCAGGCGGATCTGATTATCGCCACTTCCAACCGGATGTTCAGGGCAGGAAATATTAATTACATCATTTATCTGCAAAGCCTGAATCAGTCCTTGCAGATCCGTATGGATTACCTCAGCGCGCTCAGAGATTACAATCAGGCTGTGATCAACCTGGATTACCTGCA
>JBJMLY010000294.1:0-5833 GCA_045805025.1 Cytophagaceae bacterium
TGAAGAACAGGTTGGCCAGCATTTTGCCCAGGGCCGATTCCGATACCATCGCGATCGCTTTGGTAAATTTCGGAAACTCCTGAGCGGCATAATCTCTTAGTTCCCGGCTTGTTTCCTGCGAATGGGTAACATCGACCAGCATGCAGACTTTTTTTCCATCCAGAAGCTTATAAAAATCTTCCATGGTTTTTTTAACCTCTTCCATGGATTGGGGAGGAACTTTCTTGGATACCGAATACAGAATGCCGTCTTCATCAAACCAGAGAATGGATGATGGCCAATCGATCACGTTGGCGTTTGCAGGAGGAGTCATCATAGGGTATTCTTGTTAAGATAATAAGGTGAATACCTTAAAAATATAAAAGAAAACCGAATATCCTAACTTTAACGATAAAAATGTCTTATTAGACTATTTAAATGGCTTCTTTGTAAAGTGCTTTCGATGCTCAAGGAGATAACTTCTGAGTCCCCATATCCTGGCACTTAGAACTGCAGATCTAAATGCCGGGTTACTTCGGCCTCGTTGGAAACACCCATTTTAATATAATTTTTCCATTGGTTTTCGATCATGTAGTTAGTCTCCATATAATTTACAGAGATCCATGGAGGATTTTGTCTTTCGTATTCTTTTTGAAATTCATCTTCAGACAGACCCGACGGACAAGGAACTAGCCAGGTAACTGTGATTTTGTAGTTTCCCGATTTATCGGTTCTGATTTCAGTTTTCTCTCCCTTAAAGGTTACAGTAAGAATTTTATCCGCGAGAATTTTATGATTGCTGTCAAACGCTTTGCCCGTTATATAATATTTTCCACAACTGCCTTTGGAAAAAGATGGAACTGAAAGGAGTATAAGCGTAATAATAAGAATCAGTTTTTTCATTGGAGAATAGTATGCTTACCCCTTGATTACAAACAACACCTTCACGACCTTATAAATTCCTACCGAAATTAATCCCAGGGGCCCAAGAATTTTCTTTTGCTGCAGGCGAACCGTGATGGTGGAATATTTTACCAGGTGTTCCATCCGGTTCAACTTCCCTTTCAGCAGATCAATTTCTCCGTTAAGCCTCTCCAGTTCTTTTTCGACCTGAACACCTTCGGCTACGTTCTGTGCTTTGTCCAGCAGCTCCAGGTATTTTTTGCGGGCCCGCTCGGCATTCTGCAGACGGATATCCAGGTCTTCGTATTCATCGGTCACATCCTGACCCTGAATATACTTGTCTTGCATTTTTCCCAAGGTTGAAATATCGCCGATTGCCTCACTCATGCGGCTGCTTTCGATCCGGATCTGTGTACTGGAAGTGCCTGACTCGACGACATAGCCTCCGAATTTTTTGGCAATATCGGCCAGCTTCAAAGAGACACTGTCAGGCTGTTTGACGATCAGCGTAAGGCTGGCATCAAAAATTACTTTGCGGTTGCTGTAATTGGAAGTTGTAAAAGAGCTTTGTTCATTATAGGCCAGCCCTGTTACGGTGCTGCCCTGATAACCGAGTACGGTCTCATAGCTGCCTGATATGCCGGGAGAGGAATACGTGGCGGTGCCATACCGGCTGCAGGATGCGCACAGAATGCCGATAAAAAGGAGTAATACACTATTTGATTTCATAACTGTTTGTTTATTTCTTGCTGTATATGGAAATTATATAATATCATTCAGGAGGAACCTCGTCAGACTCTGGCAGAATGTTATCAATATCTTTTGTATCAGATTCCAACGAGGTTCCTCCTGAATGACAAATAGAAGAGGGTAATGCTGGATTATTTCCAGTTCTGGAAAGCCAGCACTCTTGCTTTGCTATGTTTGATTTTTTTGGCACCGGAGTAGGTGTCACACGTACGATGTACGCACGAAGCGAAGATGACCGTCAGTAAAGCGAAGCTTAATAAAGTTTTCATATCTGTTTTTGTTTAAGGTTAACTTTTCAATAATTCTTCGGATGATCCAATTTGGATCATCCGAAGAATTATTAATTCACCAATCACCAATCAAAATTATTTTGCTGCGGTGGCCATCAGCAATTCAGCGTCTTTCACCAGGTTGATGAATTCGGCTCTATAACCTTCCTCATCGGTCCCTTTTGAATTTTTAGCAAGCTCCATTACTTGGGAGAAGGAAGCGGCCGACTTGAATTTTGAGTCTCTCAGGATCATTCCGAATTCTGCCACGGCGGCCGAGAAGCGGAAATTTTCGGAAGCATTCTCCAGACTGCTGCTTTTGTCGGCAAGTGTCTGAACGATGAGTTTGCTCACGGTATCTTTTGGGTTTTTATACCGGAATTTTACTGTCATCAGCTCGCTGGAAGCAGCCGCATTCTTATTAATAGTCGTCTGTGAATATTTAAGATCGTCTACATTGGTATTAAGTGCTTCCTTGCTGTCGGCTGGAATTACTTCATACAGGGCAGTTACCGAATGCCCGGCACCAAGCTCGCCCGCGTCTTTTTTATCGTCATTGAAATCTTCTTTCTTCAGCATTCTGTTTTCATAGCCTACTAGTCTGTAAGCCTTGACTTTTGCGGGGTTAAATTCGATCTGAAGCTTTACATCTTTGGCAATGGTGTAAAGTGTTCCGTCAAGCTCCGTAACCAATACTTTTCTTGCTTCATCGGTATTATCAATATAGAAGTAGTTACCGTTTCCATTATCGGCAATGGTTTCCATCTTGGAGTCTTTGTAGTTGCCCATGCCGAAGCCGAGCACACTGATGAATGTCCCTTCCTTTCTTTTTTCTTCAATCAGCCTGGTCATTTCTCCGTCGGAAGAAGCGCCGATATTAAAATCGCCATCCGTAGCCAGGATCACTCTGTTGATGCCGCTGGGAATAAAATTGTCTTTAGCGACTTTGTAAGCAAGTATAATTCCCTGTCCGCCTGCGGTAGAGCCTCCGGCATTCAGTTTTTCCAGTGCGTCTTTAATGGTTTGTTTATCTGCCGCAGAGGTGGAAGGAAGCACCAGTCCGGCTGCGCCTGCATAGACGGTCAGCGCAATCCTGTCCTGCGGTCTCATCTTATCCACGAGCATACACAGAGATTTTTTCAGCAGAGGAAGTTTGTTTTCATCACTCATCGATCCTGACACGTCGATCAGAAAAACGAGGTTCATGGGAGCGATCTGCTCAAACGGAATTCTCTTTCCCTGAAGTCCGATATGAATCAGCTTATGTTCTTTATTCCAGGGGCATTGTGACACTTCGGTATTGATGGAAAAAGGATGTTCTGATTTCGGCTGCGGATAATTGTAATCAAAATAGTTGATATACTCTTCAATTCTCACCGCATCCTTAGGAGGAAGATTGCTGCCTTTGATATACCTTCTGCTGTTGGAATAGCTGGC
Source organism: Cytophagaceae bacterium (assembly GCA_045805025.1). GTDB lineage: Bacteria > Bacteroidota > Bacteroidia > Cytophagales > Cytophagaceae > DATMOV01. The sequence continues at coordinate 3,339 of JBJMLY010000294.1, forward strand.
TCCATCCACATCAATAGAGAAGGTCGAAAGGGGATTTTCTTTCGAATTCAGGAATTCATTTTCTACAATGGTATTATAAGATTCGGTGTTGTAATTTTCCTGTACCTGGTCCTGACCCAGCATAGGACCCGGATTGTATTGTTCTCTTTCAGGCGCTATTGTGCCTGAATTGTAGTAACTGTTATTGGGTACACTCTTACTGCCAGCGTCCTTTTTACTTTCCTGGTAGTAATGAGGAGTTCTTGTTTTGGCCTTGCTGTAAGTCGGCACTATCTTATTGTTTTGTGAGCAGCTGAATGCGATGAAGCAAAGCAGAATCATTGCCAGCGTTTTTTTGAAAGAGAAATCTATTCGTTTCATAGTGTTTTTCTTGTTTATACCCTTAGGATTGCATAGTCACCTTTATTCCATAATTTTTTTTACTTTTATTTTATAAAATCCTTCAGACAGAGTTATTAAGCAGATTCCTTGATAATTCACTATATTTAATATTGAGCAAAGCCGTTTAATAAAGAATGCTTTTTAAGAAAAATACCGCCGCACTCTCCGACGAGGACCTTATAGCCCGCTATAAGGAGTCCGGCGATACGGCTTATATCGGCGAGCTCTATAAAAAATATACTCATATTGTTCTGGGCGTGTGTATGAAGTACCTGCGTGACCGCGAAGAGTCCAAAGATGCGGTCATGCAGATCTTTGAAAAGCTTATCACTGACCTTAAAAAGCATGAAGTGGCTAATTTCAGAGGCTGGCTCCATATGGTGGCCAGAAACCACTGCCTGATGAAGCTGCGCAGCAAGACGCAGATGCTGGATATTGACGAGGTTGGAGAAAAGTTGGACAACGTTGTGGAATTTAATCAGGACCTGCATCCTGTAGATGAATCTGAAATGCAGCTTGTACACCTCGAAGAGGCTATCGGCTGCCTGGATGAGGATCAACGAAAATGTGTGGAGCTTTTTTATCTGAAAGAGCGATCGTATAAAGATGTGGCAGATGCCACAGGCTTTACGCTCAACCAGGTCAAAAGCTATATACAGAACGGTAAACGGAATCTTAAAAATTATTTGATAGCGAAAAATGTCAACACAGATAAAAAACATATTCTCTGACTCAGCCTGTCCTTCTCAGGAGACTATGTTCATGTATGTGGACAATCTGCTGAAAGGAGAGGAGAAGCACGCTTTTGAACGCCACCTGGCCGGCTGCAGCCTTTGTGCAGAGGCGCTGGATGGCTTATCGATGATGAACAGGTCGGAAGCCGTGGTAGATATCGATATGCTCAATGCGCAGATCAATGAGCAATATGTGAAACCGGCAGGTTCGGGTTACTGGTCATGGGCGGTGGCGGCTTCGGTATCTATGCTGCTGATTGCAGGGGCATGGGCCTTTTTACATAACAACGCTCCGGAAAATCTGGCGTTGGACATAAAGACGAAGACTACAGTGGCAGAAAAAGCAAAAGAACCTGCTGTCGCCGTTAAAACAGACTCGAGCTCTTTCTTTTTACAGCCCCAGGCTGATAAAACTATTGCTTTGTCCAACGAGAGCAATGTAGCCAGCAATGTGGCATCGGATGCGAAAATAACAACACCGGCGGTTGTCAGCGCGGGTGAGAACGATGTACCTGAATTGACCTGGTCGAAAGCAAATGAAGTGCCCGCCCGGGAGGATGTTTCCAACCAGAAGCAGAAAAGGAGTCAGAATCCAGCTAACGAAAGAGCCGGTTATGACACAGACCTTTCCAAAGGAGCAGCTATTGATCAGACCCGAGGAGTTAATTCCAGTGATGAGGAGAAAGAACAAATGAGTCCGGCATCTCCCGGTATTTCTTCGCAAATGCTGGCTTTCGAGGAAAGTATTCTCGTATACAATCCTGCCAATGATGCCTATAAAAACAAAGACGACCAAGGGCCGGCAGCAGTGACTAATTCAGGCGCTTCCACGGCCAACAAAGCGACCACTTCTCCTTCACAGCCATACATGAAAGAGGAGGAGAGAAAAAAGGCCAAGACTATGTCCGGATGCAATAATTGTCCGGATAAGAAGATGAGCCAGGCCGCGACCCAGGATATGCAGGAGCTTACCTACAGTTTTGCCGTCAGAAAATTCAATGAGAAATCATATTCGGAAGCTCATGTTAAATTTGATCAGTTCATTAATCAGGATCCGGAATCTGCCGAAGCGTATAAGTCCAGGCTTTACGACGCGATGTGCCTCATATATCTCAACCAGCCGCAGGAAGCACTTAAAAGACTCAATCAGTTGGGTAGTTACAAAGAGCTTTCAGACGATGCTCAATGGCTGAAGGCCGCTATTTTTATTGATCAGGACAGACCCAACGATGCAAAGGTACTGTTGAACGATCTTCTGAAAAATAAAACCTATAAAGAAAAGGCAGCCAAAGCGCTTAAAGAGCTGAATTAAGAGGAATTTCTTTTGAAAAAACTCTATCCGACTGAAAATGAACTAAAACCTGCCGGGAACTTTAAGAA
>JBJMLY010000295.1:0-5767 GCA_045805025.1 Cytophagaceae bacterium
GTGTTCGGTAATCAATCTCCTAAGACTATCAACGGTTTCCCAATCTGTGTTTTCACCAGATGAATAGTTAAACCCGGTCGGTACTCGATTCGCCTGGAAATACGCAATGTATTCCTGTAAGTTCCACATGGGTACTTGAGGAAGAATCACATCATATTTCCCCAAATCGTATGTTGTAAATGAATCGGAACTGGTGATCATTTCTTCATGAATTTTTTCACCGGGTCTTACGCCTACAAATTTCAGCGTACACTTTGGACCAATAGCCTGCGCAAGATCAGTAACTTTGAATGATGGAAGTTTGGGCACATAGAGTTCTCCTCCCCATGCATTCTCCAGGGCAAATAATACCAGATCCACTCCTTCTTCCAGAGAAATATTGAACCTGGTCATATTTTCATCGGTAATTGGAAGTTCACCTTTATGCCTTTGTTCAAGAAAGAATGGTACCACCGAGCCTCTTGAACCGATCACATTTCCGTATCGTACGACGGAGAAACTGATGTTTCTCTTGCCTTTCATATTGTTGGCTGCCACAAAGAGTTTGTCAGAGCAAAGCTTGGTCGCCCCGTAGAGGTTAATAGGCGCCGCAGCTTTATCAGTAGAGAGTGCTACGACCTGCTGAACGCCGTTATCGAGTGCTGCATTGATCACATTTTCCGCACCTAGCACATTGGTCTTAATACATTCCATAGGATTGTATTCAGCGGCAGGTACCTGCTTCAAAGCTGCAGCATGAATGACAATATCAATGCCTTCCATGGCACGCAAAAGTCTCTCTTTGTCCCTTACATCGCCAATGAAATAACGCAGGCATTTATACTGGCTATGAGAAAAAACATTGGACATTTCGAACTGCTTTAACTCATCGCGGGAAAAAATAACAAGGCGTTTAACTTCCGGGTATTTTTTAAGGATAACTTCTACAAATTTTTTTCCGAAAGAGCCCGTGCCCCCGGTAATCAGAATGGACTTATTATTTAAATCAAGCATTAGAATGAGCTATAGAAAGATAAGTTTTGAGTATAAAAAGCAAATATATGAAAAATAGAATGGAAATAGGTATACTGACTCTCACCAAGTTCCGGATAAAATTTAAATAAGTGCCGTAATAATCATATATTTAATATCTGTTAAAAGCCAGCTATTTATCCCGATGCGGTTACGTTTATTTATCTTTCTGAGCTTTATTTTGAATTATGCAGCAGCGCAAATTCCAGGTAAATCGATGGTGCTTAATGGCACTTCGGATTGGGTGGAAGTGCCAAGCAATTCAAGCTTCGATGTTGCCAGCGGTTTAACACTTGAAGCATGGGTCTATCCCTGCAATATATCGGGCGAAATACTTAATAAGTTGTGGTGTGGAGGAAACCAGGATCAATTTCATTTTTATACCTCCAATGGATATTTTGGTTTTGTATGGAACAATGCGGCTAATTGCAGCACCGTGAATACATATCAATCAACAGCAAGTGTTCTTTCAGTAGGCCAATGGTATCATGTAGCATCTGTTCACACAAACACGGGCGTTTCATTATACCTTAATGGGGTTCCGATAAGCGGTTCTCTCACTTCGGGCTCTTATAGTAATATTAATATCAGCACCTCGCCTTTTCGCATTGGTGTCTACAGAGCCATTGCAGGCAATTATGCCAGTTATTACAAAGGGCGGATTGATGAAGTAAGAGTCTGGAATACGGCTTTAACACCTGCACAGATATTAGCCAGGTATAATACACCTTTGACAGAATCCGAGCCAAATCTGGTAGCCTATTATACGATGGAATTAACAGCCAGCGGCCAATCCATTACAGTTCCCAATTCTGCAAATTTAACAGGCACTACGAATGACGGAACAAGCAGGGGAACCTCAACAAGTCCTTATTTTCTGGATAATTCGACCAGTGTAAACTGTGCCGCTCTTCCGGTAGAACTTATTTCCTTTTCTGCTAATCCGATTGAAGATGCCATTGTTATCGAATGGAAGACGTCCTTTGAAAAAAATAACCGATTATTTGTCTTAGAGAAATCCCTCGACGGTACTGATTTCAAAAAAATATTCACTATCCCTGGCTCTGGTACAAATAGCTCTGTCAATAATTATACATTTACAGATCAAGATTCTTTAGATGAAAATATTTATTACAAGTTAAAACAAGTGGACGAAGATGGCCACCATACTTTCTCAGAAATAATCTATTGCAGAGCCCGAAGCAAATTCAGCATTTATCCTAATCCTTTTTCTGAAGAGCTGAATATCAATATCGGAAAGCAAGAAAAAAATGCGAGGCTTATATTGTTTAATAGCCAGGGAAGAGCCGTGTTTATGAACGACAGATGCGCAGATGGCAAGATTACTTTCAACCTTAATTATTTACAACCAGGCCTTTATTACCTTACAATTTTGTGCCCCAATGGGACAGAATATCATGAAAAAGTAGTTAAGCTATAATTATTTTTTAACTATTTCCCTGCAAAGCGCATTATTCTTAAACTTCTCCTCAATCTGGTTGGCTTTATAAAATCTTTCCAAGGCCGGACTAATCTTTTGGAAAAGAACCTGGATCATTGGTAGCCTGAAACGGTCAAAAATCCATATCGTTTTTTTGAATTTATAAAGCTTGCTGAATAATTTTTTGTGATAAAAAAAACTTCCTCCGCGCATGAGCATACGCATCGTAAAAAACTTTAGTGAGAATTTATAAGAACGCTCCTTCAGACCTTCTTCCGTAATGCTTTCCAGTACCCGCTGCAAATAACAGCCCGCTCTTATGTGATTCAGTCCATCTCCATAACCAATTGTATCACTGATAATGGCAGCCCTTTCCTTCTCTTTATCCTCTATATAGAAACTTGTCAGTTTACCTGCTTTGTAAAATATATCAATTTCATTTTTTAGCTCTGCATAATTTCTGGCAATAACAGAGCCTTTATAGATACGATCCCTGTTGAAGTCAGGATCTGGATTAAGCAGCAAGGTCTGCTTACCCATCATCCAGGCTTCTATAGCGGTGGTCGACTCAAACCCAAGCCAGACATCACTGACATGAATCAGGTCATGAATATTATCTTCGTCCCTGATATAAAGAACATTCGGATAATCAGTCAGCCGATTCATTTCATTCAGGCCTTCTGTTATGATCGAAGGATTATTTTCGTTAGGATGCTTCTTGAGAATAAAGAGCGTATCAGGATTATCTTCGATCAACTGTTTTAACATGCCTTCTACCTGAACCCTCTGCTCTTCGAGCCACGTAAGCCTTGAGTGATCATATTTAAAAAAGAAAAGCAGCTCTTCAAGGCCTTGTTTATTATATAGCTTACCGAATGCCCAGCCTGCATAACCAATTACTTTTTTATAAGCTCTGAGCTTTTTGATTTTAACATATTCTTCCCTGGTAAGAAAATCATAAATCTTGTAGCGATCAAAACCGGTACCGCCCGTCAGTACAATTTTATCTTCAAGTTCCGGATGCTGGCTCACCAGAAAATCACGAGTTCTGGAGGACCATAAACAGATATATTCCTGGTAAAAAATTTTATCGGTATTATATCCCCAGTAATTAAATGTGCCGTCAGTCCTGAAGTTTCCTTCGGAGGTAAGTGCGAAAACTTTTATTCCCTGTTGTGCCGCATAACGTGAAATTTCAAAATACAAAGGGGAGCCTACCGTATTGGGAAGCAATACTAGATCAGGCTTTTCGCTATAGATAGCGTATACATCGTAGACAAAGGCATGTATAAATTCACAATTAAGGAATTTCTCAGCGAAAAAACGCAAAGGCAGCACCATCTCTACGTCGCGTCCGCTATCGTTATCGGTATAACAAAGAATCCTGTATTTTCTGTTTAAGCTCATTTTTTTCTGATCTGATCCAGGAATCCGGCAATCTGACCGGTAAGATTACGAATGGAGTAGGCCTCCAGTGAAGTCTTATTATCTTCCAGCTCCTGACGCTCAAATTTCACAAATAGTTCTTTTAAGGCAGAAAAGATCTGCTCATAATTCTCATATTGGATGTTCATTCCAGCCCTTGTCTCAGTAAGAATATTTTCCACGTCACAGCCTTGCGGCCCGAAACTCAGTATTGGTCTCCGTGACCTCATGTATTCAAATAGCTTTCCGGGAATTCTTCCCTGTGCATTATCCGCCTTGTTTAGCAGTAGCAGCAATACCTGCGACTGCCTCATTAAAGCCAGTGAATCCTTTCTTGATATCTGCGATTCCACCTTCACATACGCTCCCACCTTATATTTTTCAATTGCTTCGCGGATACTCCGGTCCACCGAGCCGATCAGGCGAAGCTCTATATTTTTTCTGAAATTTTCATTTTCCTCTGCCAGCTGAGCAATGGCTTTGAACAAAAGATCCGGGTTACGGTCACTTCCCATCAATCCAAGGTGGGAAATCAAAAAACGGCTGCTTAGCGGGACTGGCTCATCCGTAAAATCGGCATCGTCGTAACCCCAGGGTATCACCGATACATTTCTGGCCCCGATACTTTCCAGGTCCTTTTTCCAGGTCGGACTTACAATCGTCATCTTATCGGCATTTTTAAAAGCCTGCTGTTCCAATCTCCTGTGCTTACGGTCTGCCCAGCGGGTAAGCTTTAAAAGCTGGTAATAATCCACCTGTGTCCATGGGTCCTGAAAGTCGGCCAGCCAGGGAATGCCAGTCTTTTCTTTGATGATGCTGGCGATCATCGTATTGGTATGAGGAGGACCATCGGTAAAGATGGCATCCACCGGATGGTCTTTCAGGTATTTCAGCAAAAATTTTACGGAGGGATTTATCCAGAGAGACCTGGCATCCGGAATAAAGAAATTGCTTCTGACCCAGACCGATAGATCATGCATAAGGCCTGTTTTCCCTTCGTTCGCATTCAGTACGTTCAAAAGAGGCGCGTCCTTTTTTCTGCCTGTGATCATCTTATAAAAATTGAAGGGTTCGATGATCGGGTGCTTCAGCACTTCCAGATTTTCCGGGATATGTTTGTTGTTGGTCTCGTCCAGCACCGAATACTGCGCATCTTTGGCTGTATAGACCACGGGCTCCCAGCCAAATTCACGGATGTATTTAACAATCTTCAGACAGCGTAAAACACCTATGCCGCCGGCTGGAGGCCAGTAATAGGTAATGAACAAGACTCGTTTTCCTGGGCTCAAAGGTAATGGACTGTGTGAAGAGACAAAATTAGTAATTTAATACAAGGGACAAAGGATTATAAAAGTCCGAATCGCTGAGGGCTTTTAATAATTTCCTCTATATGACTACGATCGATGATACTATTGAAAGAAGAATCCTTTTCCAGCATAGATTTCAGCATACGGGCATACGTTTTTTCAGAAGCATGATGCCCATCGTAAAACTCTTCGTCCGAAGCGCCCAGAGCCGATCCATAAGTGAAATCATAAAACCGGAAAGAAGAATGAGCCTCAACTATTTTTTTAAGATTGCCAGGAAGCACGGTAAAATAAGGTTCGTATGCGCCATCATCTTTCAGCATATTAATGGTGGAAGGAGGCCAGGGAGGAAGGTAAGCGATGACTTTTATATCGCTCTTAGCGCAGGCATCCAGGAATTTTTTAAGGTCGGCAAGCGCTTCTTTTGAAACAGCTCCGACCTTTTCATACCTGTAATTTTTGTTTCTGATCCTTTTGTTTATATCCGAAAACAGTTCTTGGTATGGCCTGTACGTTTCAGGTACTTCGCTGTAGTTCCTGCTGCCGTCTCTGCGAAAGCCATTTCTTTTAAAAGCGGCATTCA
>JBJMLY010000296.1:0-2504 GCA_045805025.1 Cytophagaceae bacterium
ACAGTGGTCTGCTGGAGATGATTGTACACATAGATCTGGTAGCGATCATTGCGGTATACAGTACCAATATCGGGATGGTGCTGGAGATCATGATCCTTTCCTTCGCGCTGGCCGACCGGGTGAAATTCCTGAAAATGGAAAAAGAAAAAACCCAGCAGCAGTTGATACATCAGTTGCACGAAAACCAGAGGCTTAGTGAAAAAGTAAACCGCGAGCTTGAGCAAAAAGTGACGGAGCGCACACAAGTCATTGAAGAAAAAAGTAAGCTATTGGAAGTGGCAAATCTGAAGCTGATCGAGCAGTCAGAAAAAATCAACCAGATGAACGCCCTGCTCGACATCGACAACTGGAAGCTGAAGAAAAGCCTGATCGAGGAAAAAGAGTCCAGGATCAAGTTAAAGGATATCAGCTTTGAAGAATTCATGCAGGTTTATCCCAACGATACCACCTGCTTCAAATACCTGGAAGAATTGAAATGGCCCGAACAGTTTGTCTGCATTAAATGCGGCAATACAAAATACGGCAAAGGGATCAATGTATTCTCTAGGCGCTGCACCCGCTGCCGGTATGATGAAACGATTACCACCAACACGATCTTTTACCGCTGCAAATTCCCTATCAACAAAGCCCTGTATATTGTGGCGACCATCAACCGCTATGGCGAAGATATTTCCATCACCGAGCTTTCCAACAAGCTGGAACTCAGAAATGCTACCTGCTGGGCCTTTGTAAAAAAGGTGATCAAAGTAAGAAAAAAGAGCAAGTACGATTCTATTCCGGATGAAAAAAAGCTTGCCTTTCTTATCTTAAATAATTGAAAGGGAATCATTCCCGCTTCCACACAAATCCATATCAGACTCCCACCTCGTCCACAACAGGCGGTTGTACATCGTCTTTCATAACTAAATCAGGCTCTACAGGGTTATATTCTGTAGAGCCATTGATTTTTAGGAGAGATGAAAATACTTTACACGACACTATTCACCTTAATTATTTCAGCAGGATTATGCCAAGGACAATCCCTGAAGATAAATGAGATCATGAACTGGAATACCAGTACCCTCAAAGACGGCAGCGGCAATTACAACCCATGGGTTGAACTGTATAATTCCGGACCATCGCCAATCGATCTTCAGGGTTATTTTCTGGCAGACCACGAATATCTGCTCAAACGCTGGGAATTTCCTTCTGTCAGCATTGCCGCGGGAGACTACCTAATCGTCTTTCTTTCAGGCAAGGAAAAAGGCGTTGCCGGTGAAATCCATTCCGACATTAAAATCACCTCCTCCTGGCAGGGTATTTATTTATCAGATCCATCCGGACAACTTATTGATAAGTGCAGGTACCAAAGCATGGGGCTTGATATTTCTTACGGCAGAAGCACAGACGGAGGATCTGCATTTGCTTTCTTCAACCAGCCCACACCAGGAGCCTCCAACAATACAACTCCCTATGCTTCCGCAGCGGAAGCGCCGATATTTTCGCACCGGGCAGGGTTCTATCAAAATGCCTTCCGCCTGAGCATCAGTAATCCGGATCCATCGGCAGAGGTGCGGTATACGCTGGACGGTTCCGACCCCACCTCAAGTTCGCCCCTGTATACAGGACCAATACAGATCAGCAGCCGCGCGAGCGATCCGAATACCATCAGTATGATCCAGAGCTCATTCAACTCTTACTGGCTACCGCCTTCAGGAAATGTAGAAAAATACAGTATTGTTAAAGCAAGGATCTTTAAAGCGGGACATATCGATGGAGAAATTGCCACCTCTACTTATTTTATAGATAGCAATATCAAAAATCGTTTTAACATGCCGGTGGTTTCTCTAAGCACGGACCCTGCTAACTTCTTTGATTATACGAAAGGAATTTACGTACCAGGAAAAACATTCGACGACGCGCTGGCAGCAAACCCTTCCATGCCGATCGGTGAAACGACGCCTGCCAATTTTACTATGAAGGGCGATGACTGGGCAAGACCATGCTATATAGAATATTTTGAAAGCAGCGGACTGGGCGGTTTCGCACAAGCCGCTTCGGTAGACATACACGGTGCTTTTTCAAGACTTTACCGCCAGCATGCTTTAAATGTGAAAGCGGGCAAAGGCTTTGACGATCCGAAATCCATTGATTATCCGGTATTCCCAGGACTGGTACAGACGAGCGGAATTACCAAGAGCAAGAGTAAATACCTGGTTTCAAAAGATATCACAAAATTCAAAACCCTGATGCTCCGCAATAACGGAAGCGATTGGGGTTATACCATGTTCAGAGACGCGCTGGCGGGAAGTCTTTTTGCACACAGAAACCTTTCCGTTCAGGCGTACAGGCCCTGTGTCGTTTATCTTAACGGTGAATACTGGGGAATCCATGACCTGAGAGAAAAATTTGATCAGGATTATCTGGAAGCTCATTATGGAATACCAAAAACAAATTCTCTGATCCTATACAACGAAGGCGCGACCTATCAGGGAGACTCCCTCCTGGCCGATGATTATACGGAT
>JBJMLY010000297.1:0-5256 GCA_045805025.1 Cytophagaceae bacterium
CATCGGGCTGCACCTCAAAAAGGTTTTTACCGCTCAGCTCGTTTTCTTTCATCTGAATCATTTTCAAACCCGAGCCCAGAGATTCAGTCACTATACCGTCTTTGTTGACTTTTGTAATAATGATGGGAAGATTTGTCAAAAGGCTATCCAGAATGGCATTCCGGATTTTCAGATCATGCTCGGTCTTTTGCTTTAAAGCAAGATCCGGAGAGGTCTTTGATTCTGCTTTGACATGGTCTGCAGCATTTTCTTCTTTCTTCGATTTTTTCTTTGGATCCATGAATAAATCCGACGGGAATAATTTGTCTGGGCATCTAATTTACCTGATTTCATTGGGGAAATCATTATGCTTTAAAATGATCCCAACAACAAGAATTTATTTCTAATTGATTATCAGAAAATTATATAAAAAAAAGACTGATTAAATAATGTGATTATTTATTTTACCACCACCGGAAAATCATGCTGCGCGAAAAAGTATAGGGGTCTTGGGGCTTTTACTGCGGCATTGTGCCCTTTCTGTACCCATGAGGGATAATCCCATTGACTATTTTAAAAAAAGTGATAACTTATAATTTCTGAACACTCCCTTATTTTTAATTATGGAAAAAGCACTCCTCATCACTCAATGCCTGCAAAATGATTTTGTACAGCCGCTCAACAAATTTGATCCTCTTCCAAATGCATTGCATGTCGGTTACAGAGAATCGCTGAGGCTTGTAGGTGAGAAAATCAATGAGGGGCCAGTCAATACCCTGATGGAATGGGCCTATCTGACTTCAGAAAAAGATCTTAAAATTATTCACATCCGCGACTGGCACGATGCCGCCGATCCAAAGCAACAGGATCATCTCCGGCAATTCGGCATGCATTGCATCCAGAATACACGAGGGGCTGATTTTATTTTCTCCAGTCATATAAAGCCCGGAAGAGATGCGACCGTGATTGACTCACTCGGACTGAATGATTTTATGGATACCGGCCTCGAAGAACTTCTTAAGCCTTATAAGAACATTCCTTTAAAAGTAGGGATTGTAGGAGTATGGACCGAAGCGAAAGTCACCTACCTGGCGTATGAGTTAAGAACACGCTACCCTCTTTTTGATATAGCGATCTGCAGCGCCCTCGCAGCGGGATCTTCTACGGCTATGCACTTTATCGCCCTGGATCAGATGAAGAATGTGCTCGGACTTCAGGTCTATGAATCGATCGGTGACTTTACCAATTTCCTGAATGGCACTATGCCTAAGCTGGAACAGCGCATGCATTCCATGGTGGATTCCCACCATTTCAGCTTCGACCACGATACGCTGAGGGATACAGACAAAAAATTACTAAACTACTTATACCGCGACGCTAAAGAAGCGGAATTCAAAGTCCTGGACGGAGGCTTTTCAGGAAATGTGGTACTGAAAGCAAAAGCCAGAGATACCTTCGGGCACTGGCAGGTCCCCACCGTCGTGAAGATGGGAAAGCGCGACCTGATCTCCAAAGAGCGTACAGCCTTTGAGCGTATCCAGGAAATTCTGGGTAACAGCGCTCCCAGCATTGTAGACTTTGCTGAGGATTCGGAACGGGGTGCCATCAAATACCGGTATGCCGCCATGCTGGACGAAAAAGTAACTTCATTCCAGAAATTTTATGCGACTACAGAAGATCAGAAAAAAATAGACAATGTGCTGGATGTAGTATTCGACAAACAACTCGGACGACTCTACAAGGCAGCCAGGCTTGAGAAAATTAATTTACTGCATTATTACGAATTCTTTGCCAAATATGCTGGTTCGGTACGGGGCAAAGTGGAGCTGATCACCGGAAAAAAAGCAGATGGTGATACCGTGATCGTCGAAGGAACGCCGGTTTTTAATGTCTGTAACTTTTACGAAAAAGACCTCGGAACGCTGGATGAATACCTGAGCAACTCCCATTATATATCCTATGTTCACGGAGACCTGAACGGAGCCAATGTGATCATCGATGCCCAGGAAAATATCTGGATCATCGACTTCTTTCATACCCATCCGGGCCATGTGCTGAAAGACCTGATCAAAATGGAAAATGACCTGCTCTTCATTTTTACTAAAATAAATTCGGCCGAAGAACTGAAAGAAGCTATGAAGCTGATCGACATTCTGCACGGTGTGACCGACCTTGTCTCCGCACTGGATCCTGCTGATCAGGCAAAATTTAAATTTCCTCAGTTTAGCAAAGCGCTTAAGACTATAAAAAAGCTCAGAGCCTTCTATCCGGCTCTGATTAACTTAGATAAAGACCCTTATCAGTATTATGTAGCCATGATGCGCTACAACATGCATACGCTTTCTTTTGACGAGTGCAACGACTGGCAGAAGAAGCTGGCCCTGTATTCTGGAGGCAAATGCTGCGAGAAGGTCAGGAACTACCTTCTGAATTTTAAAAAGCTCAGAATCGATTACCTGCATTCGGAAGAAATGAAGATCAAAGGAAACGGACTGATCGGCTTAACAATCCTTCCCGGAAGAAAAGACCGGAACAGAAATGTGGAAGATGACCTGAACACGATCAAAAACGAAAACATCCGTCACATACTTTGCCTGCTGAGCGAAGATGAATTTGCCGAATACGGAATCCCCGATCTAAAGAAACAATATGAACAGAAAGGTTTTCAGGTAAAATACGTAAGCATTAAAGACCAGGCAGTACCCACCAAAGAAGCTATGAAAGAAAGTCTTGAATGGATGGACAAAGTAATCGATAAAAAAGAAAAAGTGCTGGTGCATTGCGTCGGAGGATTAGGCAGAACGGGAACTGTTGCGGCATGCTACCTGAAAAAATATTCAGGCCTCAGCGGCACAGACGCGATCGAAGTCGTTCGCGAAAGCCGCTCTCCCAGAGCCGTGGAGAATGCAAAGCAGGAGGAGTTTGTAAATGAGTTTTAGAGAGGCAACCGTCAATCGCTAGTAGTCCATAGTCGATAGACCATACTCCACAGACAAAATTCCTGATTATACTATTGCTGAGTTAACCCTAAACTCCATCTGGAAATGCAACATTTAACAGCATGAATAGACTTTCCCGGGAGAATAAGCATACCTATTCCAATTGAAACATCACGGAAATAAAGTGAATATCAAAAGTTATTTGCTGCTTTTAATTTCCCCCTTGTTTTCAGAACCAGTAAGGGTACACCGCAGATAATAATCAATTCCAGGAGCCAGATAATTGACAAAGCAATACCGGAAACAGTCATCCCCGAGAAACTCCATGCTCCTCTTTGATTGATTTTTAAAATATAGTCAAAAGTAGAATAAGGATCAGCGATCATGTCTATAATACCTGAAACAGAAAAAGAGCCTCTTTCATTTACAAGCGATAACCATACCGGCCAGGACAGTATATATAATACGATCCCTGCTACCAAACAAAAAAGGAATATAAGCCTGACATTATCCAATTTACTCCAGGCAATCACATAGCGCTCAATTATACCACCGGCCAAAGCGGCAAATAACAGCGGCATCAGGGGCCTGACAATTGCAACGGGGATATAATAAATTGATACTGCATACAGAACGCTTAATATCGGGATTGCTATAGAAATAGCGAGTATAAAATAGACAAATGCTATCGGTCTAATGGAGGAGGAAATAGTATTCATGCCATCGAGATTAAAAAGTTCTAATCAATATAGTGTTTTTTTAATGATAACCTTGACAGGGAAGTTATACCCCGCAAACTTTCTTACTGCAATTTTATAAAATCTCATCCATGCCATTGATAATACTGTTTAAACTCATGCAGAATATCTTCGATTTCCTCTTTGCTAAGTTTCCGGAATGTTTTCTTCGCTTCTACAGGCATTGGCCGGTCATTTAATTTTCCTGTCACCATGAGGGAATATACCGGCCCATCAAGAGGATTAACATAATGCCAACTATTTTTTTCCAGCATTTCATATAAAGTGCCGGAAGGCAGGATCAGTTTGCAATCCGTAGCAGGTATAACATTCGTATCGGAATGACCTGTACCCATTTCGTATCTGCCTTTAAGAATCCGTATGGCAGACTGCCATGGATGAGGATGGTATAATGCCTCACTGCTTTCATTACAAGGTTCAATTTTATGAAGATAAATTCTGTAAGAATTATAGGAAAACCATATCCGCTTGACGTATGGTTTATGATAATCTATATACATGGTTTTTAAGTCAGCTCCTTGAATCAATTCGCTTAACTTTTGTTCGATTTCCAGTAAAATTCTGATCATAGACGAAAAAATTTATTTAAAATGGAGTTAGCAAAAAATAAAATTACCAGGCATTATTATTGTCCATGGCCAACTACTATCCTTCTTCCGCGGACTATTGACTATCAACCATGTACTTCAAATGACTAATGACCATTGACAATTTCTCAGCACTAAGCACCGAGCACTGAATTACTCAATCGCCCTTCCCACCTTATCCTCCCCGAACTTAAAACGGATCTTATCCATCGCCTGATAGAGGCTGATGCTTTTGCTGGTATCTTCAAACAGATCGATCTGCCGGGAACCTCTTACGAAATTGCTGAACCGCACACCTAGCAGCCTGATCGCTTTTCTTCTGGAATACAGATCATCGAAAAGCTCGATGGCGTTATTAAAAAGTATTTTATCCGAAGAAGTATATTCAATGCTTCGCTGCTTTGTGTTTACCTCGAAGTCAGCATATTTTATTTTAATCGTCACGCAGCCCGACAGAAATTCTTCCTTACGGAGCGTGAAAGCCAGCTCCTCCACCATTTTAATAATAAGTCGTTTCAGGAATTTTTCATCCCGGGTATCTTCGGAGAATGTATGCTCGGTAGACATGGATTTCCTTTCTGAATCAGGAAAAACAGGCGTATCATCGATGCCATTGGCTCTCTGCCATAAGGAAAGGCCCCCCGCGCCAAACGCTTCCTCCATCAATTCAGGTTTCATCTTCGCCACATCCCCCAGCGTAAGAAGATTGATACGCTTGAGAGATTCTTCCGTCTTAGCGCCTATTCCAGGCATCTTACCTACAGACAGAGGCCAAAGAAATTCCTTTTCCTGACCTGGTAGTATCTGTCTCTGACCATTCGGTTTGGATTCTCCTGTGGCGATTTTAGAAATCATTTTATTGGACGACATGCCGAAAGAAATCGGCAGCCCTGTTTCACTGGTAATAATTCCGCGAAGCTCCGTAGCCCATTTGTAGCAGCCGAAAAATTTATCCATCCCGGAAATATCCAGGTAAAATTCATCAATGGAAGC
>JBJMLY010000298.1:0-2879 GCA_045805025.1 Cytophagaceae bacterium
ATCTTTATCCGGAAATTCCTCTCTGGCCACATCGGAAGCTGAATAGACCGATGCGCCACTTTCGTTAACCATCACTACCTGTATGGAAGGAGGAAGTCCTATAGTTTTTACGAACGCTTCCGTTTCGCGGCCAGCTGTTCCGTTGCCAATGGCAATAGCTTCAATTTTATACGTCTCACAAAGCTTCTTAATAAGAGAGCCTGATTTAGCCGTCTCTCTCTGCGGCTCGTGAGGATAAATCGTTTCATTCACCAAAAGCTTTCCCTGCTTGTCCAGGCAAACCACTTTACAACCGGTCCTAAAACCAGGATCCAGCGCGAGCACATTTTTTTGTCCGAGCGGAGCAGCCAGCAGAAGTTGCCGCAGGTTGTCGGCAAAGACACGAATTGCTTCTTCGTCGGCTTTCTTTTTGCTGAGCAGACGGACTTCAGTTTCCATGGATGGGCGCAACAGTCTTTTGTAAGAATCTTTCACCGCCAGTTTCACCTGTTCGGAGGCCTGGTTCCTGCCCTTCACAAACATGGTATCCAGCAATTCCAGTGCTTCCTCTTCGGCAGGAGCGATATCCATCATCAGGAATAATTCCTTTTCTCCCCTTCTCATAGCCAGCATGCGGTGGGAAGGAATTTTATGCAGAGGTTCGGAGAATTCGAAGTAATCTTTGTATTTAGCTGCTTCTTCCTCCTTACTCTTAATAAGCCGGGAAGAAACAATGGCCTTGTTCAGGAACAGCTGACGGATGCTGCTTCTTGCCTCTGCATTTTCATTGATCCATTCGGCTATAATATCTCTTGCGCCGGACAGCACGTCTTCGGCAGAATTTAATTCTTTGGTCGCATCGATCAGCTTCAGTGCCTCTGCATCCATATCTTTAAATTCCTGCGCAAAAATAAGTACGGCCAGAGGCTCCAGCCCTTTTTCTTTGGCAATGGTGGCTTTGGTTCGCCTTTTAGGTTTATAGGGAAGATAGATATCTTCGAGGGCGGACATAGTCTCGGCTTTCTCCACTTTTTCTTTCAGCTCCGGACTAAGCTTATTCTGTTCTTCCAGCGATTTAAGGATTGCCTCTCTTCTTTTATCCAGGTCTCTCAGTTGAATGATCCTGTCACGGATGGAGGTAATCTGAACTTCATCCATTGTACCGGTAATTTCTTTACGATACCTGGCGATAAAAGGCACGGTGGCCCCTTCATCCAGCAATTCGATGGTGGCCTTTACCTTATCCTGGGGAGCATTCAGCTCTGCCGCAATCTTCCTTACATGTTCTTTTTCCATATGCATTGTATTTAACAGAGACAAAAATAAAAAAGAGGCGATTGGTTTTATCCCCAACAAAATCATTGTGGATAAAAAGATATTCCCGGAATTACTTGGAAGAACGGAAGTGCGAATAACTCTTTTAAAATGAGCGGGCTTTTTTTATATTAGCTGACTCAACATCTGTTTCGACTATGAAAAATTTTTATCTGTTCGTTTTCTCCATTTCCTTTTTAGTATGCCACATAGCCTCGGCGCAAAAGTATTCTTTTGACAATCCGGCCGACTACAACAACCATGTGGTGGAAGAGCAGAATGCCGTGATGAGGAAAAGCATCGATTATACGGTGCAAACTGTGCATTCAGAGGATGAAAACAAGAACAATGCGATGCGGCTGGAGGTAATCAAACAGATCGACCAGTCAATCGGCGAACTGAAAAATACCGCTCCCTATAAAAACGACGCCAAGCTCAGAGATGAATCCATTGATGTGCTTACGCTCTACAAGGAAGCTTTCACGACCGAGTTCCAGGAAGTAAACTCCCTGAAAAAGAAAAGTCAGGATTCTTTTGAGGCGATGGATAAATATTTCAAAGCCCAGGACAAAGCCGAAAATAAGCTTAGCAATGCCAGCAAAAAATTCGCTAAAGCCCAGATGGATTTCGCCACAAAATATAAGCTGACCATGGAAAAAGGTTCCATGCAGGATGAGCTGGACGTGATCACCAAGGTAAATCAATACAGCCGGGCACTTTTTCTGGAGCAGTTTAAAGTTTCTAAGGTGAATGCAGGCTTCCTGGACGCCCTGAATGCACAAAAAGGCGGCGTAATGGGCGATAAGAGAAAAGAACTTCAGACAGTAACAGCCTCTTCCCTGGCGAATGTAAAAGCCCTTAGTCCCTACAATGGAGATAAGGTATACAAAGCGGCTACCCAGAAGCTCGTCGAATATTATAAATCACATGCCGACAAGGAATACCTGGAAATGGAAAATATCATGAAGATGGCTAAGCCTACCAATAAGGACGTCGAGCGCTTTAACAGCCTAGTCACACAAATGAATGAAGAAACCACCAAACTGGTGCAGGACTTCAATAAAGCCAATAAAGAATTCATGCGGGTGAATATTCCGAATCCGAATAAGTAATTCGTCCATTTCGAGATAAGCCTTCGACTCCGCTACCATTAATAAAACCAGCTATTTGCCGAGAAAAGCTCCAACAAAGGCCGGAAATTTATAAGGGCAATATTCCCAACCCTAATAAACAGTAATGACAATACCAAAGAAGGTGGCTATGAATGCAGAGATATGCTCATTATCAGAGAATGCTTCGACTACGCTCAGCATGACAATAGACGGCTTCGCTTTAACTCAGTATGCGTGTCCGTATATTTAATTCGATAATGCTTCAACTGACCCAAAGCTCTTTATTTAACCCTCTATGCAGGTTGTCACCCCTAAGCGTAGAGCGAAGGGTTGTTTGATAATAACTTATGGAATAAATTTAAGAAAGAGTAAACCATAAAAAAAAGCGATTGAAATTCAATCGCTTTTTTTTATGGTTTACTCAGTGTTTTATATAATCTAAAAATTTCCCTCAATAAGAAAGTGAGGGATATA
>JBJMLY010000299.1:0-6771 GCA_045805025.1 Cytophagaceae bacterium
AAGGAGCTGATGCAGTTCGGCGTTCCCTGCCTGCATTATTACTCTATGGGTAAATCACAATCGGTAAAGCAGATCGCCAGCGCCCTGTTTTAGTCATTAGACAATAGTCATTGGTCAATAGTCATTAGTTAATAATGATAATGAATAATAAATCGAAATACTATGTTTAATACACCAATGACCATTGACTGATGACCAATTCACACTCTCCTGTTAAGCTGATCGAGTGTCCCCGCGATGCCATGCAGGGTCTGCATGACTTTATTCCAACCCAGGATAAAATCCGTTACATCAATAAACTGCTGGAAGTCGGTTTTGACACCATCGATTTCGGCAGTTTTGTTTCTCCCAAAGCCATACCCCAGATGAGGGATACCGCCGAAGTGCTCGACGGGTTGAATCTCAATAGTACCACAAGTCTGCTGGCTATTATTGCAAACCTCAGAGGGGCTGAAGACGCCTGCCGTTTCCGGGAGATCGGCTACCTGGGATTTCCGCTTTCATTGTCTGAAACTTTCCAGGAGCGAAATACCAATAAATCCATTGAAGAAGCTTTTGTCAGCATAGGAGAGATCCAGAATTTGTGTATCCGTCATAAAAAGAAGCTGGTCGTTTACCTCTCCATGGGCTTTGGAAATCCTTACGGAGATCCTTACGACAAAGCGTATATCGAACAGTTTGTATCCAGACTGGATCAGCTGGAAATTGAGATTATTTGTCCTTCCGATACAATCGGGGTTTCAGAACCTTCGAACATCACCTCGCTATTCAGCTCTCTGATTAATAAATTTCCTCATATTGAATTCGGTGCTCACCTTCATTCCACGCCTTCCATGGTACAGGAAAAAATAGAAGCGGCCTGGAATGCAGGCTGCAGAAGGTTTGACGGAGCCCTGAAAGGCTTTGGTGGCTGTCCCATGGCAAAGGACGAGCTGACCGGCAATGTAGCTACCGAAAGCCTCACTCATTTTTTTGCCTCAAAAAATATTCCTCTCACATTAAACTCATCAAAATTCAAGGAAGCATTGATGATGGCGTCCTCGATATTTCCTCCCAGATAAATGAGAAAAAAGCTCGTCGTTGATATTTTCATTCCCTGTTTTATGGATCAGATCTTTCCACAGACGGCGTTCAACATGATCAGGGTGCTGGAGAAGGTTGGCTGCGAGGTACATTATAACCCTCAACAGACCTGTTGCGGACAACCCGCCTATAATGCCGGCTATTTTGAGGATGCACGCGAAGTAGCGGATAAATTTCTAAACGATTTCAATACACCCAATCGCTATATTGTAAGTCCTTCTGCTTCCTGTGTGGGAATGATACGCAACAGTTACACCCAGCTCTTTGAGCATACCTCATCCTACCTTCAGCATAAGCGGATGAAAGGGAATGTATTTGAGTTTACGGAATTCCTGACCGAAGTACTGAAAATTGAAAAGATCGAAGGGGCGAGGCTGGATGGTACTGCCACCTACCATGATTCCTGCAGCGCTTTAAGGGAATGTCAAATCAAAGCTGGTCCGAGAAAGCTATTGTCACACGTGGAAGGCCTGAACCTGGTAGAGATGAAGGATTCAGAAACCTGCTGTGGTTTCGGCGGCACTTTTGCCGTTAAGTTTGAAGCCATTTCATCCGGTATGGCTGAACAAAAGGTGAATCATGCATTAGACACCCGAGCCGATATCCTGATCTCCACCGATTCGTCCTGCCTGCTGCAGATCGAAGGTTATCTCAAAAAGCAGAAGAAAGATATGAAGGTCATGCATATTGCCGATGTACTGGCAAGTGGTTGGTAATTTGTCCTTGCAATAATCATTCGCTTTCTATATTTCTCCATTGCTCTGCTCATTCCATGAACGAAGCAGACAATTAAAGAAGCACTAAATTGTTTCTATTTGAAATATCTATATATTGCTTCTGATTCTATTATTTGCTTATAATCTGATGTTTTCCTGTTTTTTTAGGCTCATTTCAGGATTACTGAGAGTTGCTCTGCTGGGATCCGGATCATTTTTTAATTCACTATACTACTTCTATGAAAAAATTGCTTTGGCTGTTATTACTGCTTAATTCCTTTACTTTCCTTTCTGTGTTTGCGGAGCCCAACACTCCTGGCAGCAAATTTTTTTTAAGAAAAACCATTGACCTGCGCTTTAAGGAAAATATTTCTTTTCATATGCGCCGCCGTATGCTGTCAGAAATTCTTTATGATGCTGTTAAGAGAGGAGATCTGGAAGCTTATAATCCCGGAAATGGGATTGGTAAATCTAAAAACAGCAAAGGTATTGAGCTGTTCTCCGGAGAGACTTTTGGCGAAGAAAGCTTTTACCTGGATTTCATATGCGGGATCAATATTCTGGAAGAAGTAATTGGACCGAAGCTTACACCCCGGTATCTCTCTCTTGTCTGGCCAGCTGAT
Source organism: Cytophagaceae bacterium (assembly GCA_045805025.1). GTDB lineage: Bacteria > Bacteroidota > Bacteroidia > Cytophagales > Cytophagaceae > DATMOV01. Next base: position 2,423 of record JBJMLY010000299.1, read on the forward strand.
CTTAATGATCATGCCATTGATTTTGAAATTGCCCGGTTTAATTACTCTGACTGCGAGAGAATTTTTGCCAGGGATCCTCGTGCGGTATGGATCAACCCTTATAATAATGCAGATACTATGGATTTCGGCAAAGCATTGAAGCTGGAACGGTATAAAATTGATTATATCACCGTGCTGAATGATGCGAATAAGATACTTTATTATTCTTTTGAAGAAGAGAATACGCTCGAAAGGACGAGTCCGGAAATTAATAAGGTACTTATGAATGAATTGAAAAGATTAAATGATCCGTCCAGAGATATATTCAAATCGGATATCAAAGACAATTATCTGAAATACCGATATACCGGCGTTGCCTATACGGAAGATCCGGTTAACATAGCGTATACACTGCCAGGTCGCGCCATGGCAAAATTTATTGTAGAGGCGGTGAATGCCGGAAAGCTTCAGCCTTATATGGAAGAATTTGGTCATGGATATATCCCTTGTACGGTTGGAGAATTCAATAAGAACAGGGAGGTAAGCAGTTATTCCGAGGAGCCCGATACAGCTGAGCCGGTATATTTCCGATATGGTGAAATGGGATTCAGAATTATCAAAGAACTTTACATATATCCTGATGGCAGAAGGAAAGAAACTCTTCAAAGCATCGATTTATTTATTCCCTATAATTTCACGATCAAAGGCATTAACGTTACAGTAGGCTGTTTTAATCCCGAACAGTTTATAGCACTTCTTAAAGCAGATTCCCGTGCTGTATATTATCACCCGCAAAACCTGGCCGATTCATGTAATTTCGGTGACGCCATTGCTCAGGGTAAATTCCGTTTTATGGACATTTACGTGGACGACTGTTTCAGGAGAGAATTCCTGAATATATCAACGGACGAAAAGGGAAAAGTCTCCATCATGGATATTCACGGCGATACCCTGGACAGAGAAATTTTTAAGACTAAATCAGCAGATCGTGACAAAGCAATTTTTTACCCGTTCAGGGATGATGTTGCTATGACTGATCATTATTGTGAATTTCCGGCTTCTGCAAAAACTAAATCCGGATTGGGTGTGTACAATCAATTTTCCGTCCTGAGAGTGATTGATCTCAGTAAGGCAGAAAATCAGGTGCTCATGAAGAAAAAGAAAGAAATTACCACGATACTTATCCGGGCGGCTAAGGAAGGGAGAATTAAAGCCTACAGCACCAATATGGTGAATATTATTAAACCCGATTCTGTGAAGTACCGGCTTTCCTATGAAAAGTATCACTATGACTCAAAAACCTATAAATCCGTACTTGATTCGGTATATGACTTCAATGATGTCCAATCCCTGAAATTTTTAATGGTCAATGACGAGTATGTATACAAAGCAGGTCAGGGGAAAAGCAAAATGACTCGGCTCATGATCCTCAATCCGGTTACTGCTTCGGATAAGGATTCTTATTATCTCAGTCTTCTGGAATTTGATTATGCGGATGTTTTAAAGCTGCTCCGCGAAGACAAGGCTTCTGCTAAGAATAAAGAACTGCTCAATGCGGTGGAAAAATATACATTCAATTCAAAACCGGTTATCGTTTTCGATATTTTTAACCGTTATTTTTCTCTGGACTGGAAGGATGTTTACGAATGCTATCCGCAGCTTTCAGTTTTTAAATAGGAGAGACCGGAATTATTTTTCCCTCACATACACGTGGGTAATGTTATTTTTTCCGGAGTTTCTTTCGTCGATTTCGAAACGGCCAATGTTTCTGATCAGGTGTGCCAGCTTTGAAAAGCCATAATTTCTGGCATCGAAGTTCGGCTGTTTCTTCAGCAGCAGGTTTCCCAGATTTCCAAGAAATGCCCAGCCGCTTTCGTCGGCCAGGTCATTGATGCTGTCTGATATTAATTTGATCAGGGTTTCGTCAATAGTGCTTACAGCATTGGTGATGGGAGCAGGTGTCTTTACAACGTTGGCTCTCTTCTGTGCCGATTTGGGCTGAGATTTAGTCTGCACAGCCGGCTTTTTCAGGATTTCCAGGTAAATGAATTTATCACAGGCGGAAATGAAAGGCGTAGGTGTTTTTCGTTCTCCGATTCCGAATACTTTCATACCCGCTTCTCTGAGCCTCGTCGCAATTCTTGTAAAATCGCTGTCGCTGGAAACGATGCAGAATCCATCCACTTTGCCGGTGTACAGAATATCCATCGCATCGATAATCATGGCTGAATCGCTGGAATTTTTGCCGGTAGTATAGCTGTAAGCCTGTATCGGCGTAATGGCATTTTCCAGGAGCACATTTTTCCATCCCGTCACGTGAGGTTTGGTCCAGTCGGCATAAATCCTTTTAAAAGTGGGAGTGCCGTACTTAGCAATCTCTTGCATCATTTCCTTGACGTGAGAAGAAGGGATATTGTCGGCGTCGATCAGAACGGCCAGCCTTAATTCTTTAATAGCTTCCATAAATTTATTCAGTTAAAAGTTAAAGCCAGGCTTCCTGTTTTATCAGAATGCTCTGTTGATTCCAACAACATACCTGAACTTCAGATAGTCCGATACGGCAGGAGCAGCATTGACAAAGAAAGGCATGTCAAAGCGAACGGTCAGCGGCTTCACATCGAAGCTGCCGAACTTGAGGGTCACTGCTGTTCCCAGACCAGCATCCATCCTGAATTTGCCGAATATATTTTTATTGCCTGTCGTGCTGTAATTAAGAACTCCGAAATCGCTGAACAGGTAAGTGTCCATTTTAAAGTTCTTCAGAAGCTTCGGAGTGAATTTGATGAAGCGGTCAAAGTCAATTTCCAGGTTGTAGCTGGCTCCCGATTTTCCAGCATAGGTATAGGCAATGGAATCAGTGCCATTCACCTTTAGGCGCTCTGGCGCCAGGTACCCTGCATAGCCTCTCAGGTTAAGGCCTCCGCCCATCTGGAAATGATTCGTATTTACTCCATAGCCCAGCCAGTCTCTCGGAACAAAAGCCCTGGCCCTGGTATATTTGTTGTCGATCAGCTGCTCGGGATTTGCACCGGCCAGGTAGAGCTGCGATTCCAGAGGGAAATTTCCCATCCCATACTGGGCAAATACCCTCGATTTAATCTCGAATTTTTTCCAGTTGATCTTATTTATCGAATTAAGGTTTGCATAAGAATAATTATAGCTCGAGCCGAAGGAAGGTGTTCTTACATTGATGGTAAATTCGCCGCTGCCTTTTGAATACGTATAGTTTCTGAAATAGCCCATGTTGATGCTGGCATTCAGGAAATTTTTCTGTTGTCCTCTTTTGCCCCATTCTTCCGGATATAAAAGATAAGTCTGGTAGGAGAGGTCGTTGATCAGGTACTTGGCGCCGATAAAGATCTTCGAATACTTTGGGTTGCGTTGGTCCTGCTTGCGGAAGACTTTTTCCAGCTGGGCATTAAACTTCCAGATGCCTGCATTGTAATAAGCCTGCTCAGTGGCCGTAGTACCTCTCCAGACTTTGTTCATCGTGTTCTTATTGTAGATGTCGAAAGCCACAGGCTGATTCTTTCTTTTATCTGCTGATGCAATATCAACCTGTCCGAGCCTAGTGTTATACCACACATTGGCATAATAGGAATGCTTGTTCATATAGCTTCCTTCAATATGTCCGCCTGCCTGTAGGCCATCGTACCAGTTATACCATACATCCGGTCTCCAGAAGTTTTTCTGTTTACCCCAGCTCGTAAGGTTGGATACCCGGTAGTCGGGCTCCCAGCTGCGAATACCTCCATCACCGAGCTTGTTATTGGTCAAATCAATATCGGCAAGATAATGAGCCGGATCTATTTCCACGCTTTTAATTTTCTCGCCCGCCCCAAGAGAAATTTTTGCTGTGTAGGTGGGCTCCAGCAAATCCCAGCCGTACCATTTGGGTAATACCCGGGTATCGGAATTCATCGGTCTGATAAACCAGGTATTGGGTATATGGTATTTATATTGCTTGCCTTCCTCCGTCGTTACTGTAAAATCGATCGGCATCTGCATTCTGCCCTTTCTTGAGAAGCTGATTTCATAGTCACTCGTTTTATCTTTGCGTTTGATTTTATCCACCGAATAATCAATAAACTTGGTGGTCTCCATCCACTGATCGAAGAACCAGTTCAGGTCGGTTTGTGTATATTCAATAATAGCTTCTCTGAAATCTTCCGGATAAGGATGGGCAAATTTCCATTTACGCACATAGTACCTCATGGCATTCAGAAAGAGCTCATCGCCCAGCACATAGCGTAAATTATAAAGCATGGTCCCTGTTTTGTAATAAACAAGGCCGTAATTCCCACCATGCCTGATGGCTCCGTTGAATCCCGAAGAATGGGTGTTCAGCGGTTCGTCGTAGGCTTCCTGCA
>JBJMLY010000300.1:0-2558 GCA_045805025.1 Cytophagaceae bacterium
CGGCCCTCTGAAATTATCGCAGCTCATTATCCCTCTTATGAAGAAAAACCATTATGGACGCATTATAAACATTTCAAGCGGACTTGGCTCGCTCAGTGAAATGGGTCCTGGTTATCCTGCCTATAGAATTTCCAAAGCCTCTCTGAATGCAGTCACCCGGATCCTGGCTGCAGAAACGGAAGGTTCCAACATTCTCGTAAACTCCATGTGTCCGGGTTGGGTAAAGTCGGACATGGGAGGCGCCAATGCGACAAGGTCTCTGGAACAAGGTGCTGAAACAGCGGTCTGGCTTGCCGGCATGCCTGACGGAAGCGCCAGCGGAAAATTTTTCCGCGATAAACAGGAGGTAGCCTGGTAAAAAATAAAGGCAAAGCGAACATCAATCCGCGCTGTTCTGTTATAAAAGAAAAGTCTGTATGCTCTTAGGTGTTCATTGTTCTATTGCCGGCGGTTACGAAAACGCTTTTGAAGAAGCCAGGAATCTCGGTATAGATACTTTTCAGATTTTTACTAAAAATCAGCGTCAATGGAAAGAGCGCATTGTCAGCGATGAAGAAGGTAAACAATTCAAAGCGCTGATGAAGAAGTACGCTATCAAGATGGCCTTTTCTCACGCCACTTACCTCATTAATCTTTCCAGCAACGATGAAAATATTGTAAAGAATTCAATCCTGGCTCTGGCTGCTGAGGTTATCCGCTGTGAAAAACTCGGACTGAAATTTGTCGTGCTGCACCCGGGTTCTTCCAAAGAGATCGGTGAAGAGAAGGCTATTAAGAAAATCGTCCAGGGGTTACAGACGGTGCTGAATCATACGGAAGGCATGAAGACAAAAATATTGCTGGAGAACACGGCCGGTCAGGGTTCCAGCATTGGCTGGAAATTTGAGCACCTGATGGAAATTATGGATCTGACAGACTCCCCCAGAATCGGCATGTGTCTGGATACGTGCCATGCTTTTGCTGCGGGCTATGACATCAGAACCAAAACCGGTTTCGATACGATGATCGGAATAATCGATAAACTGATCGGATTAAAAAGGCTTCATGTTATTCACATGAACGATTCCAAAACCATGCTGGGCAGCCGGGTCGACCGGCATGAACATATCGGTAAAGGGTTTATCGGTAGAGAGCTGTTCGGTTATGTGATGAAATTTTTTCCTCTTACTCCGAAAGTGCTTGAAACAAGTAAGGAGGATAATATGGATAAGAAAAATCTTGAGGTACTCAGGGCTTTATAAATGTCTACATCGCTTCGTATAGGTCAAAATCCTTTCCTTTGCCATATCTTACTAGGTCCTGTAAGCTGTATACTTCCAGGGTATATACATCCTTCACAATGAAGTCATCGTTACTTTTTCTTTCCTGCACGGTGAATACATTTTTCTCACCCAGGTTTTTCAGAATATATTTTTTGCCTACTCTCAGGCTGTCGAACGACATAGCCATAGTTTCCTTTTATGGTTTTAAATATAACTTTATTTTTTATACGGAAGTTTAAAAAAGAAAAGTCCCGGATGTTCTCCGGGACTTTCTGTTTCATTGTCCAGATTTACTAGCTGTTGGAGGGCTGATTAAATAAATGTTTTGTAAGCTTGTTGTGCTTTGTTTTATTCCATCCGTTGCTGATTCCTCTTTTCGTGGTATTGCCCGCATTGTTTACCGCTTTTCTTGTTTTGGATCTCTCCGGAGCGTTGCTTGATACGGTGGCAGTTCCATTGCTATCATCATTATAATTCATAACTCTTGATTCCCTGGAATTGTCTGTATTAGAATTGATTTGAGCATTCACATCAGGATTCGACAAGGTCCCATTATTCATGTACAAAGGACTATTCATATCCATCGTATTATTCATATCCCGGGAACTATTGGGGTCTGACCGGACCTGCCCATTTTGGGCAAAACCTACCGTCGCCAATGAAATTCCCAATATTATTCCTAATAAACGTTTCATCTTTACCTCCCGTTTGTTTTTAGAACATTCCGGATTTTAAAAGAGTTTAAACCCGTGCTTGAACTTATTTGGACTCGGGATAGGATCGGAAGGCATAATAGTAATAGGCCGGTATTTCGCGGATAAGAGAAAACACATCTCTGAATTCAAAGTAAGGAACATGCATGGAATATACTTCTTCCACCCCTGATTTCTTCAGGGCAAGCCGGGTCCGGCTGATATGAAAGTATTGAGAGATCACCATAGCCGAATGATAGTTGTTTTTTTTCAGAATAGCCTGACAATTAATAGCAGTTTCATAGGTGGTATAGCCCTGGTGATCCATTATAATATCCTGAGGAGGAATATCTTCCCCAACCAGGTATTTTTTCATGATTTCCGCTTCATCGTATCCTTCTCTTCCTACCGCGCCGCTTACCACCAGCTTTTTGACGAATCCCGTACGATACGCTTTGACCCCTCCATTCAGTCTGGCCTTCAGGCGGTCGGAGGGACTTCCGTTTTCTTCCACCTTATTTCCGGGTATTACAGCTACGTCGGCACGGCCAATTTCATCGGAGAATCCATCGTAAAGAATGATGATTCCTCTTGCAGCGAAAAG
>JBJMLY010000301.1:0-7543 GCA_045805025.1 Cytophagaceae bacterium
AATGCTGGCCTGGATCCATGCTGTATGCTGCCATGCCCAGACTTATCCATTCCGTCATTATGCCCTTCATGAAGGTATTCCCGAAATTTCAGTCTACGGGATCTGCGAAGATAGCCGTGGCTATATGTGGTTCGGTACAGAGGCGGGAATCAGCCGTTACGATGGCAAGGAATTTCTTACCTATACGGTAAAAGACGGACTGGCCCACAACGTTTTCAGAGCCATTACAAAAGATCATCTCGGTAATATCTGGTTTGCCACCTTCGGTGGGGGAATAACCTGCTACAATGGAAAGACTTTTAAATCGTATTCGACCAAAGATGGCCTTGCGCACAATGCGGTGCTCTGCATTTATGAAGACAGGGATGGGAATATGTGGTTCGGTACAGACGGTAAAGGTCTGAGTAGATTCGACGGTAAAAAATTTAAAAATTACCTGAAGTCAGACGGATTGCCGCACGATGGAATTCTGTCTCTCTGTGGAGATCAAAAAGGAAATCTGTGGGTCGGCACTTATGGAGGTGCCGCGAAATTCGACGGTAAAAAATTTGAGAGCTTAACTACGGGACAGGGCTTACCTGGAAATATTATCCGCTCAATCTACAGCGACGCTAAAGGCATTTTGTGGTTCGGTACCCAAAAAGGGCTAAGCAGGTATGATGGTTCTTCCTTTAAAAATTATTCTTCTTCGAATGGCATGCTCAGCGATGTTGTCAATTGTCTTTCGGAGGATGATCGGGGCAACATATGGGCCGGAACACCAGAAGGAATTTCAGTGATGGAAAATGAGCATTTCAGCAACTATACCATTGCCTCGGGTTTATCCGATAATGATATCAGGGCCATCATCAGAGACAGGACAGGTAATATGTGGATCGGTACCGCGGGTAATGGGGTCAGCAAATTTGACAGGAAAGGCTTTACAATATTTAACAGCACCTGCGGACTTCGCAACAACATGGTCTTTTCGCTTCTTGCCGATAGCAAGGAAAATATATGGATGGGTACCAACGGTGGCGGTGTTAGCAGATACTCCAAAGATGGCTTTATTCATTATTCAAAGAAAGACGGCCTGCCAAGTGATTTCATCTGTTCATTGATTGAAGACAAAACCGGAAATATCTGGCTCGGTACAGAGGGAGGAGGAGCGAGCAGATTTGACGGTAAGCAATTCAGAAATTATGGTACCAGGGACGGTCTTCCCAGTAATATTATCATTTCGATGGCTACCGACAGGAGTGGCAATATATGGTTTGCCACAGGAGGCGGAGGAGTTAGCATGTATAATGGAAAGACATTTAAAAATTTCAGTACACAGGATGGACTCGGAAATAATTATGTAAGACCCATCCTCGAAGACCGCAGCGGAAATATCTGGTTCGGAACGGAAGGAGGAGGGGTTAGCAAGTATGATGGCATAAAATTCATCAGCTATACTGAGAAAGACGGGCTGGCAAATAATTTTGTGCGGGCAATTCTGGAAGATAATCAGGGTACCTTATGGTTCGCCACCCAGAGAGGGTTATGCAAATTTGATGGTAAAGGACATTTCACCACCTACTCCAAGGAAAAAGGATTGAGGTCTGAAAATCTTCTGCAGCTTAAGCAGGATAATGAAGGAAATATCTGGGTTGGACATTTCGAAGGGATTGAGAAATTTGATCCGAAGACCGAACGATTTAAATATTACGGATACCTGGAAGGCTTTACTCCTATGGAGAATAACGGCAGAGCAATCTGCAAGGATAAAAATGGAAATATATGGTTTGGTACCATTGCCGGAGCCGTTAAATATAATCCATCCGAAGATAAACCTAATATGATCGAGCCTCTTACACACATCACCCGGGTAAAAGTTAATGGTGATATAAAAGAGGGATGGAGCGCCTATTCAGACGCGATCAGAAAGCCCGGTCAGGAAGAATATAAGCTTGACTTTGATAACAACAATCTGAGTTTTGATTTTGTAGGAATACACTTTACAATACCTGAAAAGATACGGTATCAGTATATGCTGGAAGGCTTCGACAAGAAATGGATTGAGGCCGGAAGCAATACCACAGCCAACTATACAAACCTGGAGCCCGGAGAGTATACTTTTCAGGTTAAATCTGCTAACAACGAAAATATATGGAATAAGGAACCTGTGGCTTTCCATTTTACCGTGAGGCCCCCTTATTGGGAAACATGGTGGTTCTATCTTGTACAGTTTACGTTCTTTGCTATATTGCTGCTGTGCTCATTTCATTTCAAAAAGAAAAATTCGACGTCAAAAACTGCCTCTGTTCTTACCTTTGTATGTCTGGCCTTGATCCTCGAATTTATTAATTACAACCTGGCTCCGTTTATCGAAGCAATTGTATCAAATTCAGCTCCTTATCTTAAGATAGGAACAAATCTTGCATTGGGCGCTTTGATCAATCCTGTAGAGGCTTTTGTTAAACGTACTCTGTGGAAGGTTTAAAATATTTTAACAAAATGAAGGATATGGCTGTTTAGTAAACGTAATAACAAAGAATGAAGTATTTTTTATTTTTATCTCTGCTGCTGGCAGCTCCAGCATTACAGGCACAGGACACCACCCGATACTGGAAGCGAAGTGCTACAACGACGCTGAATTTTTCTCAGGTCAGTCTTACCAATTGGGTAGGGGGCGGACAAAGCTCTGTTTCTTTCACCGGACTGGTGAATGGTTTTGCCAATTATAAGAAGGACAGGTTTAGCTGGATGAATTCAGCGGATCTTGGATATGGCCTGGTAAAGATAGGGCCTCATTCTTCTTTCCGTAAAAGCGACGACAAAATTATTTTCACCACTAAAACCGGCTATGAGATCCAAAAGCATCTTAGAATTTCCGGCCTGGTCGATTTCCGTTCGCAGTTTGCTCCCGGCTATAATTATTATGCCGACTCATCAGGCAGAGAGCGCAGGCAGCTGATTTCGCGTTTTCTGGCTCCTGCCTATGTGCTTACGGCGCTCGGACTTGAATACGATCCGACAGAAAGTGTTTACTTTTTTTTATCCCCCCTTACGGCTAAGACCACGATCGTTGTGAAGGATAGTCTTGCCAATGCCGGCGCATTTGGTGTTCCGGCGGGCAAGCATATAAGAAATGAGCTTGGAGCTTACTTTACAACAAAGGGCAAATTTAAGATCATGGAAAATGTTACTTTCCAGACTACCTTAAATCTGTTCTCCAATTACCAGCACTTCGGGATTATCGATGTGAACTGGGATGCTACCCTGCTGATGAAAGTAAATAAGTATATCAATGTAAGCGTTTCTACCAACCTGCTCTACGATCAGGATATTCAGATCTTACGGAAGGATAATACAGTGGGTCCTGCCGTCCAATTCAAAGAAGTACTTGCACTTGGATTCGCTTATACGGTAAAACAGAAATGACAGTGTTTATTTTCTGAAGAAAAGACGGAAAAGCGAACCTTTGCCCAGCTGGCTTTCCAGCTCTATTTTTCCTCCTGCATTTTCTACGATTCTTTTCACAATGTAAAGTCCCAGTCCCGAGCCTTCCACGTGCGCATGAAGCCTTTTGAACATGCCGAATACCTTGTCTACCTGGTTCAGGTCAATTCCAAGTCCATTGTCTTCGATTTCCAGGATGATGAATTCGTCTTTCTGTCTGCTGTGCAGATGAATGATAGAATTTCTGTCCGGACATCGGTATTTAATCGCATTTGAAATAAGGTTGTAAAAAATACTCCGAAGGTTTTTCTGAGAAAATTTGATGTGATCACAGGCTGTAAAGTCTGAATAAATTTCACAGGAGTAATGAGCAATTTTTTCTTTAAGTTCGTCTTTGACTTCTTCATAGAGTTTTGAGAAGGTCAATGTTTCAATATCTTCTTCCACATCTTTCTGAACCTTGGATACTTCAGTCAGATCTTCAATAGTGTTTTTAAACCGCTGAATGGATTTATCCATCAGATCCACCAGGTTGATGACATTTTTTTGGCCGGGCATCATTTCGTCTTTGAGCGCATCCAGTAATCCTTCCAGATTGGAAATAGGAGCTTTAAGATCGTGCGAAGCTGTATAGACAAAATTATCAAGATCGTTATTGATCTTTTTTAACATATTATTACTCTCCACGAGGTTCCTGTTTGTTTCCAGCAATTCTTTGGTGCGCTTTTTTACGTTGATTTCCAGGTGGCTATTCATAGCCTGTAACGAGTATTGGGCATTGCGCAGATCTTCATAGGCTTGCTGGAGCTCTTTGTTTTTATTTTGAAGATCCTGCTCTGATTTTTTATAGATCGTGAGATCTCTGATCACTTTGGCATATCCCTGGATCTCATTACGGCTGTCGAATATCGCATTAATGGTAACCTGGGCCATGAACTGCGTATTATTCTTTCTGATTCTTACACCTTCATCCTCAAATCTTCCTTCACGGCAGGCTTCGGCAATTTCATATTCACATCGGTTTTCACGGATAGAACTTTCGGTGTAGAGAATGGAGAAATGTTTTCCGATAATTTCCTCGGACTCATAACCCAATAATTTTCGTATTCCGGGATTCCAGCTGACGATCATTCCCGACTTATCCATCATGAAAATGGCATAGTCCTGTATATTGTCAATAAGCAGGCGGTAACTTTGCTGCTCCTCCTGTAAAATGTAGTTTTCCTGTGTTTCCAAGCTGCGGATAATTAATTAGTTAGTAGGTCACAGCAGAAATTAACAAGACGGAAAGTAATTTGTTTGAAAATCGGAGCAACTTGTTCTTTTAGAAAAAAAATCTAAAAATAAATGTTACAACGTATGAATGGATTACTGAAAACTGAGGCAACTATATATATTATGCATGCACTGAAACTTCCCTGATTCGCTTTTCAAGCTCTTCTGTATAAGATCTTTTGGTAGCTTCGTTCCAGCCAAGATATACCGACATGAAGATGATTACTTCGTTTTTCCAGTTGTTGACCCAATCGATATTAAAATAGAGGTCGGAGGTACGCCGTATAAAAAAGTCGGAAGGCGTGACGCACATTTCGTGTTCGATCGCATAGATAATTTGTGCGTGCAACGTAAGAGGCAGTTTGAATTTTTTCGCTTCCTCCGATCTGCTTTTAATAATGTCAAATAAAATGGCGGCGTTTGATCCGTATTTTTCTACAATGGCTCTGGCCGCTTCTTCGCTGAGTCCGATCGCTAGAGCCGACCTGGTTTGTTCTTTTACAAATTGAGGAAATTGATCCCCTCCTCCGACTTTTCCGCCCGAGATTTTTATTTTGTCGGTGCTGCAGCCCGGGAATAATCTTTTTCCCGTTTTTAACCGGGCCGCCACGATGTCGGTGATTCTTTCAGCCATTTTCCGGTATCCGGTGAGTTTGCCCCCGGCAATTGTAAGAAGGCCCGAAGGATATTTGAAGATCTCATCTTTTCGGGAAATAGCCGAAGGAGAAGATTTTCCTCTTTGCCGGATCAATGGTCTGAGCCCGGCCCACCCGGATTCGATATCGGAGACGTTCAGGTGTATGTCCGGAAATATTGTATTCACTGCCTGCACCAGATACGATTTATCTTCAGGGCTGATAAGCGGATTTTCAATGTTGCCCGAATAGCTGGTGTCTGTCGTACCGATATAGGTCTTGCCTTCTCTTGGAATGGCGAAGATCATCCGTTTATCTTCTGTGTCAAAATAAATGGACTGGCGTATGGGCAGTTTTTTATGATCTACCACTATATGAACTCCTTTGGTAAGATGCAGTTTATCGCCCTGATCCGGTTTATCGACTACATCCAGCAGGTCAACCCAGGGGCCGGTAGCATTCACTACCTGACTTGCCGTAAGTTCCAATGTATTACCTCCGATAAGATCATGAGCTTTAACACCCCGGATCATTTTTTTTTCATCATATATAAAGGAAATCGCTTTTACATAGTTTAAAGCCACCGCTCCTCGGTTAACGGCTTCCTTCAGGACTTCTATAGTAAGACGGGCATCATCGGTCCGGTATTCAAAGTAATAAGCTCCTCCGTTTACGCTCTCTTTTTTTAACAGCGGTTCTTTTGTAAGTGTCTCCTCTTTACTCAGAATTTTTCTGTGTTCGTGTTTTTTTACACGGGCGAGCATATCATACATAAAGAGGCCCGCATAAGCGCCTAATGATCCTATGCTGCCTCCCTTAATGAGAGGGAGAAGCATATGCTCGGCCCGGGTTACATGTGGGCCGTTCTCAAAGACGATTGCTCTTTCTCTTCCCACTTCTGCCACCAGACCAAATTCCAGTTGTTTCAGATACCTGAGCCCGCCATGTACCAGCTTGGTGGAGCGGCTGGAAGTCCCGGCCGCAAAATCCTGCATTTCTATGAGCAGGGTTTTAATTCCTCTTACCGCAGCGTCAAGCGCTATACCTGCTCCGGTGATTCCTCCGCCTATTACAATAAGATCATACGGACCTTCAGAGGCTTTCCGGATTAAATTCTCACGATTGGATGATGAAAAGTCAGACATAGCTTTATAGGTTCCTTGGTCTAGCAGTTCTTTAAAATCCCCGAACCCCTTGGATACTTACTCATTTTATAAAAAATATATCGAAATTCAAACTTGATTGCTTATTAAAGTTGTCAATGTCTCATCTGATGACTTTACATAGTAAAGGGTCGCTTCCATTGAAACGCTGAATGACCCAGGCTTGGGAAATTATAGAACATTTCCACTCGCAGATAGATTCTAAATATTAGAAGCTTTCGGGATTAACTTTTGATCGCTCAGTACATACCACTAGGTTACTCAGTACATACCACCATTGGATATAAGTTTTACAGGCTGGATAATCAGTGCTATCGAAGCTGTGTAATGTATATGGTTTTTTTTCATGTTATTTTGCCCGCATTGATCTTGACGGTAATTCTAAATTTGATTATTATTAAGGATGGTTTCTCTTTCGAAAAGATACAATTGTGTGCTTTTAGTCGATGACGACGGTACTACTAATTTTATCAACCATCGACTCATCAAAAAGCTGAACATTGCTGATGAAATTCAGTCTGCCGTTAATGGAGACAAGGCCATGCAATTCATCACCCAGTTTGCATTTCAGCATCAGAACCATAGCCCCGAACTCATTCTTCTGGACCTTAACATGCCTGGGGCCGATGGGTTTGATTTTCTGAAAGCCTTTATGGAAATACCTTTTGCCAATCGGGATCAGGTAAAACTGATTATTCTTACTACTTCCAGCCACAAGAGAGATCTTGATATAGTCCGCGAAGAAAAGCTTGGTTATATCAATAAGCCGCTTACCGATCAGAAACTGATGGATGTTTTAGCTTCATGCGGTCCACTCTTATAAAATTAACATTAAATTAACCTTCTCTCTCCATTCTGTCAGAACAATACCTTTTTCTATTGGTTATATAACTGACTTAAAACTTAAATTTTATGAAAAAAGAACTGCGAGAAGAGATCAGAAATAATGCTGTCAAAAAAAATAAGAAAGAAAAAATGCGCAGGTATTTAACCACCCTGGAAGCCTTAGGTGTTGCAACACTTATTGGATTGACCGGACTGAGCGGA
>JBJMLY010000302.1:0-4312 GCA_045805025.1 Cytophagaceae bacterium
ACAGCCATACCCCACAAAAATGTTCAATGACGAAAAGGCTGCCAAAGAATGGCTGAAACAATACTTATAAGTTAAGATCAGGCAATATGGAAAAGGACGAACGTACCGAGCGCATCATTGAACAGATCCTGAAGCTGACTGCTCTGGATTTCATGGCACGCGGGGAGGTTTCCGGCAAAGGCGATGAAATGGATGCCATCATAGCCGGATTAAACAGTCTGGCCGAACAGCTGGCAATTCAGTCAGAACGTGAAAAGAGAAATGAAAAAAGAATAGAATCATTGCTGCAGCTATTGCTGGAATATACCGTGCTGGACTTTTCAAAAAAAGCCAGCTTCACGCAGGAAGAAGACGCGATCGATGCTATTGCCGCCGGCGTAAACTCCCTGGGAGAAGAGCTGCAGATTTATATACATCAGATTAAAGAATCTCAGGAAAGGGTCGAAACGATTATTTCCAACGCTCCTGAAGCAGTAATCGTAATCGACGAAGACCATACCATTACGGAATGGAATCCCAGAGCAGAGACTTTCTTTGGATGGAAAAAGGACGAGGTGCTCGGAAAACATTTTCAGGATATCATTATTCCTCCCCGCTTTCGCCAGGAGCTTTCAGAATTAAAAATGTACCTGCAAACCCCGGAAGATCCCTTGTTCAATAAAACAATCGAACTTACTGCCCTGAGAAAAGACAATTCTGAATTTGAAGCAGGCTTAAATATTGCTCCCTATAATTATCAGGGAGACGATTATTTTATCGGATTTATCAAGGATATCACCGCCCGGAAAAAAGCAGAAGCAGAGCTTATCGCAGTCAACCACGAACTGGATTCATTTACCTATTCTGTTTCCCACGATTTACGTGCTCCCCTCCGCTCGATCGACGGCTATTCACAGGTGCTGCTGGAAGACTATGGCGATAAGCTTGATGAAGAAGGAAAACGCATTCTGAACATCATCACCAGAAATGCCCTGAAAATGGGAAGGTTGATTGATGACCTGCTGGCTTTCTCTCGCCTGGGAAAACAAAGTCTCACCAAAGTAAATCTGGACATGGATATTATGGTGAAGCAGGTCATTTCAGAACTAAATCCTTATCCGTCCGGCAGGATCGTCCAATTCGATATCAAACCACTGGCCAATGCAAGAGGTGACGGCAGTATGATCAGACAGGTCATGACCAATCTGATTTCTAATGCCTTGAAATATTCTTCTAAAAAAGAAAAAGCGATCATAGAGATCAGCTCTTTCACCGATTATGATCAGATCGTCTATTCAATTAAAGATAACGGGGCCGGCTTCGATATGCACTATTACGATAAGCTTTTCGGAGTCTTCCAGCGCCTCCATAATGTGACGGAATTCGAAGGGACCGGCGTCGGACTTGCCCTTGTACAAAGAATCATAAAAAAACATGGGGGGAAAGTGTGGGCTGAGGGAACACCAGGAGAAGGTGCCACATTCCACTTCTCCTTACCTGTAAATTAATGAGATACTAAAACATACAGATATGAATTCAAATATACAAAGCGTAGAAATCCTTCTGGTGGAGGATAATGCAGATGACGCGGGACTTGTGATACGGGCCCTGAAAAAACATAACTTCGGCAACAACCTCATTCACCTTTCCGATGGAGCAGAAGCCCTGGATTTTATTTTTGCCAAAGGAAAATTTTCTGACCGGAAGATCGAAGACACGCCAAAAATTATTCTGCTCGACCTGAAAATGCCGAAAGTAGACGGCATCCAGGTGCTCCGTGCGATCAAAGAAGACGAAAGAACAAAAGTCATCCCGGTGATCATCATGACTTCTTCCAAAGAAGACAAAGACATCAGCGAATGCTATAAGCTCGGTGTCAACAGCTATGTAGTAAAGCCTGTAGGATTTGAAAATTTCTCGAAGGCCGTGGTAGATTTGGGTTTTTACTGGCTGCTGATCAACCAGTCGACGAAGTAGAATTATTTATTTTGTCATTTGGACGAAGGAAAATTTTTTTTTCTAGCTGATACCACGACCGAAGAATGTTTTTTCTGACCTCTCCCATTTGTCATTCAGCAGGAAACTTGTCAGACTCTGGCAGTATCAAGCTTTTATACCAGGTATCTTGATTCCGTTTGTGAGGAGACAATCAGTCGCGAACTGTTTAATTCACTAATCTCCTCCTCCATCTCCCGCGCCGCTGGAATCACCTCCATCTGCCCCATCACTACCGAAATCAGAGGGAGCATCTCCCCATAAGCCAAGCCAGCTTTCATAAAACATTCCTTTCTTCCTGCTGCTTTTATACTGATGATATCCCGGCATCGGCTTAGACAGTAATTTAAGGATGACAATCCATATAAATGGAATAAACCATATTAAAATATTGTGCAGAACTTTTTGCCATCTGCTGAATAAATAATTACTCCTGTTGAATTGTATAGCAAAATGTAATGTGTATGCCAGATAGACTAAAATCACACTGATCAGAAATATTTTTGCCATAATCTATTTTGTCCCTAACTTTTCTACTAAGAATGATTGTGAATCAATCTTACTATTAAAAGATCCATCCGAATACTGTAATAATTCCTATAATAATACAGACGAGCATCAAAATCAAAATAGCAATGCAGCCAAAGGGAATAAGCTTTTCAACGAATGAGCTCTGATCATCATCATCTTCCTTAGCCAATCCACCTTTCTTTTCTGTGGGGTCAACATATTGTATGTATATATTTCCATCAATCCACTCTTGTTCATAATCCAGAGGCAATATATTTTTCTCAGATCCTGATACAGCACTTTCAAAATCCCTTGAAGCTTTCAGAAGCTCTGCAGCATACAACTCTAGACCTTCTTTATTCGCCTTAATAAAATCTCCTTGTTCATTATTATATATGGCGAAGTACGCATCAGAAGCAGAGTTTGATGTTTCCAGCTTTTTAATAAATTCTTCCAACTCTTCTTTTTTCATATCTTTTGGGATCGTTTAATAATCTCATAGCCGTCGCATATGCCCTCACTACTTTGATTCCGTTTGTGAGGACAAAAACGGCGGTGGCAATGATAAAGCGTCTTGGACTACCCCTTCTTATTCATATTCCTGATCGACTCCCGCATATACTCACTATCCCATGCGTGGTCATTATCGGAAGGAGTTTGTGCCCTATCGTTCTTCAGCAATTCTTCCTGCTCGGCTACCTGCTCCCGCACGCTGCTGATGTATTGCTTCTGGTTGTGTCTGGTTTTATACAGCTTTTCCATCGCCGCTTCGTCGTACTTAATGAAATTCTGTCCCGAGCGGATGGCTGAATAATGCCTGAAGCCAAGCTTCCTCAGAACATCCACCCCCAGGCGCACGGAAGTGTCAAGGTGCTCCCGGTAAATGTTCTTCATGCCGATATCCATCAGCTCATAGGCATCGTAACGATTACGCGTTCTGACCATGATCTGAAGATGAGGAAAATGCTTTCTAACTGTATCAATGAGCTGCATATTTACTTCCGGCTCACTGATGGCACTGATCAGGATATGAGCTTCTTCCGCTCCTGCCGCTTCCAGAAGCTCCGGCCTGGTTGCGTCGCCATAATACACTTTAAATCCCATCTTCCTCAGAAATTCCACCTGATCGGAATTGCTATCCAGAATGGTAGCCTCCACACCATTGGCGCGTAAAAACCTGCCGACGGTACTGCCGAAATGAGAAAAGCCGGCGATAATAACCTTATGCTTTTCATCGATCGCATCGGCTTTCCGCTCTTCCTTCTTTTCGGACTGGAAACGGCGGATAATAAAGCGCTCATTCGCCAGGATCATCAGGGGAGAAAGCGTCATACTCAGAGCGGTCACCACCATCATGGCTTCCGACTGCGCGTGAGAAATGATCTGATATTCCCCGATGATGGAAAAAAGAACAAACGCGAACTCTCCCACCTGCGACAAGCCGATTGAAAATATAAAATTCTGATCTTTGGAATAGTTGAAGAAGCGGCCGATGGCAAACAGCACACCTATTTTCGTCAGCATAATTCCTACCGTGAGCAAAACGATATCAGCAGGATGATCCCGGATAAGCTGGAAATTGATCGAAGAGCCTACCGCCATAAAGAACAAACCCAGCAGTAAGCCTTTGAAAGGCTCCAGATCGCTTTCCAGCTCATGTTTAAATTCACTGTTGGCCAGTACCACCCCTGCCAGGAAAGTGCCCAGGGCCGGACTGAGCCCTACGAGTTCCATCAGGTACGCGATGGCAATGACGATCAGAAGAGATGCCGCACTGAATAGTTCACGAAGTTTTGTCCGGGCAACAATTCTCAGAAGAGGCACTACC
>JBJMLY010000303.1:0-4184 GCA_045805025.1 Cytophagaceae bacterium
CAAAATTGCCATCGGTGATACGGGCGACGGAGCTTACGACTCTGCGCTATTTCTCGGGGAAAATTCTTTCGGAAGCGCCAAAGACACTACAGACCCAAGCTACGTCGCGTATAAGGATCTGAGCGGAAGCCTGAACTGGGACAGTGTTTTTTATTACCAGAAACCTTTGCCTGCCGTAGCGAAAAAAATTCCCGATCCCACATTTCCAGGCAAAGTATATTTTGGTATAAATCAATTTGAGATACCAGACAGCTGTAAGAGAAAGCTCGACCTGATCGCCGCCTACCTGAAAAGTCATCCTGAGAAAAAATGTGAGCTGACCGGCTATACCGACAACACAGGAAATCCTGGGCATAATAAAAAGCTCTCGCAAAGAAGAGCCCTGGCAGTGATGTATTATTTCGTAAAGCTCGGTGTGCCCCGCCACCGGATCCTGTATTCGGGTAAAAGCTACGAACAGCCAATCGGCGACAACAATACCGAAGAAGGAAAAGCAAGGAACAGACGGGTGGAGATCGGAATTGTGGGCAGTTCAGTTAAGTGATTTCTTGTTATTCTAGCCCTTGTTAGAGCTTTTCTCCACAATGGTAGCAGGTAGGCCTAATTGAAACGTTTTTGTAAAAGCAGCAGATTTTTTTGATATTGTATATCAGGCTTTTATGAAAACTCTAATCTCTCTTATTCTATTGCTATTGCTTGACTGCAGCCAGACCGTGGCGCAGACCAGAATCTTTTGCTCGGCAGGATACAACTCAATAACTGATTTTTACGGAGGAGCCAACCTGAACCTCGGACTAAACAACAATTCCATTTCCGTTGGTTCCTACTCGACGGAGTACTCATTCTGCAAATACAACCGTTTCGACCTTACTCTAGAAAGGCGCTTATACGGTCCTTTTTACTGGTTATCCGGAATAAAATTCAACCAATCGGGATACAAATATGCTCAAGGTGTCTATACGAGCAACCTCAAAAACTCATACGTCTCTCTGCCTTTGCTGCTGCGTGTGAATCTGATGAATGGAAACCTTATGTACTTTGATTTCGGCTTTTTACAGAATTACCTGCTCAAATCAGACTTAAAAGAAAGTGTGCTTGACCTTTCGGATCATCAGGATATCACCAGGCATCTCTCAAGGTTCTCCACCTCCTTCTATTATGAATTCAGCGTCGCCATCAAGCGATTCTCTTTTGGCATGTTCGCACAGACGAAAGCGTTCGGAACCTCGTCTGACTTTTCAGCAGACTGGGGACTCCCCCGCAATAATTCTCTGTTCCTGCTTTATTATAGAAATTATTCATTTAACAGTAAAGGCATCAAAATTTCTTACCGGCTGCGCTGATGAAAAATCTTCTTTTGCATATTATGTTTCTTCTGCTCATTGCCGGTCCCCCTGCAAAAGCCCAGGAGGAATTTTATTATGGGAAGAAAATAAGCCTGAATGCCCTGATCCTTCAGCTGAATGCAAGAGGCGACAGCGCTATTTCTTCCAGCAACTTTCTGCTCGCGGAAAAATATTTCACAAAAGCATGTGACTATACCGACACACTGGTTGATTACCTGAAAAAAAAGAGAGGCGTTAAAGGGGTTTACACACGAACCAGGATTCATCTCTCTTTTTTCTCCTACGAAAAACTGGGTAGCCTCTACATGAATTCAGGGAATCTCCGGAAAGCCGAAGAACTTTTTAACAAATCGTTAAAGCAGCGAGAGAGGATTTTTTGCAAACGCAGCATCTTCAGGGTTTACCCATACGTTCACCTGGGACAACTCTACCTCCAATACGAGGACACCGATGAAGCGCTTCGCTATTTCAGCAAGGCAAGCTATATGGTGGATAGAGCCACTACCGCGGGTTTCAACTTTGACATGCTCCGATACCAGCTGTACGGGCTTCACTTTGAAGCCAGTCTGCGGAAAGGGAGAATGAAAGAGGCCGGAAAATACCTGCACCGCTATTACTATTCGTTGAATACCGTCAACCCGACCTCCGAGCAGGTAGCGGCGGCCCTGGAGATGAAGGCAAGGTTTCTTATGATGCGCGGCCAGCTGAAAGAGGCGGCGGTCTATATTCATAGGGCGGAAAAAAAACTCAACAGCAGCCACGAAATATTTTCCCTGGCTGAATCAAAAATCCTGCGTACGAAGGCTCTTTATTACTGGAACAGGAACCTGAGCGATTCCGCCTCTTTCGTTTTTGAAACTCTGCTAAACTCCTACGAGAGGAATATCCGGAAAAACTTCTCGTCCATGAGCGAATATGAACGCGAACAGTTTTATGTAATCCTGAAAAACGACTTTGACCTTTTTAATTCATTCGTAGCGGCGGAACTGGGCAAAGGAAAAACCAACAGCCATTTGCTGGAAATCCTGTATAACACACAGCTCTTCACAAAAGCCCTGCTTCTGAATGAACTCAGCAAGACACGGAAAAATATCCTCGCAGGCAGCAACGAAACACTTATTGCGCGAATCGACGAATGGCAGCAAGCCAAGAACCGGATTGCGTATCTTCACTACAACCCCAACAAATCGGAAGCTGAAATTCCATTGCTGGAGAAAAAGATCATATCCCTGGAAAAAGAGATCAACCAAAGCTCTTCCTTCTTTACAAAAAGCAATGAGGAAGTACGCTGGCAGCAGATCCGTGATTTACTGGGCGAAGGAGAAGCCGCTGTGGAAGTAATCAGAGCCAGAACGTTCAGCCATGCTCCTCTCAGCGACACCGGCAGCGCCCCTGGCTTTGTCTTCAGCGATACAGTAAATTATATCTTTCTGACCGTAAGACCCGGAGACCAGGTCCCTTCCGGATTTGTTCTCCGCGAAGGAAACAGGCTTGAAACCCGCTACCTTTCCTATTACAGAAACTGCATACGGCAGCAGATCAGCGATACCGTTTCTTTCGGACAATTCTGGGAGCCTTTGTATCAAAGACTGACTGGCTGCAGCCGTCTTTATTTTTCCGGCGACGGCGTATACAATCAGATTAATCTGAACGTGCTTTTAAACCCTTTTTCAAAACGCTACGTGCTGGATGAGATCAACCTGGTTTTCTTAACCAATACAAGGGATCTATTGAGCGCTAAAAGCAAAGGGAAACATACAAGAGCCCTGCTTTATGGCCGCCCTTCCTACTGGGCTTCCGACAGCAGCAACAAGAAGGCTCCGGAAGAAATCTCAAAGCTGAGCAGCCCCGCCCTGGGCACTTTGATGGAGTTCAGCCGGCAGAAATTTGCCGACCTGCCCGGCACGGAAAAAGAAATTGAAAATATATCCGGAATATTCAATTCCAACCACTGGCAAACCGAAATTTTCATCCGTGAAAACGCTTCGGAAGAAAACCTAAAATCAATGAGATCAGCAGATGTTATCCATATTGCTACCCATGGATTCTTCCTGGCCGACGATGGAAGACATGTCAATTCGATGATCCGTTCCGGCATTGTGCTCAGTGGCATCAACCGGCATTCTGAAACCTCACAGGAGGACGGGATATTAACCGCTTACGAAGCGACCAATCTGGCGCTTGACAGCTCAAGACTTATTGTGCTCTCGGCCTGTGAAACCGGCTTAGGCGAGATGAGAAACGGAGAAGGCGTATACGGTCTTCAGCGCGGACTGAAAGTGGCGGGAGCAGACAACATTCTGATGTCTCTCTGGAAGGTGAACGACGAAGCCACGGCAGAACTGATGACAAGCTTTTACGAATCGTGGCTTGGAGGCATGGAAATTCACAGTGCTTTCAGACAAGCTCAGACCCGGCTTCGTAAAAAATTTCCGGAACCTTACTACTGGGGCGCATTCATTTTACTTGGCAACTAAGTTTGTATGAAAAAATACCTGTTCATATTTTTATTTTGTTTGTTTTCTGAAGCAAAGGCTCAGGTAAGGGTAAATCTTTCTGTAGCTTCTCCGCCCTTCTGGGAAATAAACAATATGGGCAAGTCGTCCCACCAATACAGCAGCAGCAGAGACGCCCTTTCTCCCGGCATTGAGCTGGACAATTTATTTGCTAAAGAAAAAAATGGTGGGAAACTTCATTACACCGTGGGGTTCTACTATACCAACCCCACGTTTGTCAGCGTTTTCAAGGACGATGACGACAATGCTTTTTTTTCCGAAATAAAAACGCAGGCGATCCATATGCCGGTGATGGCGAGAGCATCATTTCCCGTCAGTGAAC
>JBJMLY010000304.1:0-5751 GCA_045805025.1 Cytophagaceae bacterium
CTTCCAGAAAGGTTCCGATATCGCCGGTATGAAACCAGCCTTCCTTATCGATCACCTCGGCCGTAAGATCGTCTCTTTTGTAATAGCCCTTCATAATATGCGGACCGCGTGTCAGGATTTCTCCATCTTCCGCCAGCTTCACTTCTACTCCATTAATAAGCGGACCAACTGTTCCGATTCTGTTTTCGGCCGCCTCGCAGCGGTTCACCGAAATGACGGGGGATGTTTCTGTCAGCCCATAGCCTTCCATCACCTTGATTTTTGCAGCCCAGAAAACTTTAGCCAGCCGGGGCTGCAGGGGAGCGCTACCCGATACAATCGCTTTGATGTTTCCGCCCAGGGCGGCTCTCCATTTGCTAAAGATAAGAAGATTCGCCAGCCAGAGCTGCATTTTAAACCAGAGGCTGTTGTTGCCGTTTATATCGTAATTCAACCCAAGCTCCAGAGCCCAGAAAAATAATTTCTTTTTAATGCCGGTTTGCTCAGAGCCTTTTGCCACAATCTTGTCGTATACTTTTTCGAGCAGCCTGGGCACTGTTGTAAAAATGTGAGGCTTTACCTCTTTCAGATTCTCCCCGATGGTATCAATGCTCTCGGCGTAATAGATGGAAACGCCTACCGAAAAATAAAGATAGGTAAGCATACGTTCGTACACATGGCACATAGGCAGGAAGCTGAGTGCGCGGTGATTTGCATCCACCGGCATCAAAGGCTCGCATGCCTTGAAGTTGCTGATCAAATTATTATGCGTGATCATTACGCCCTTCGGACTTCCGGTGGTACCGGAAGTATAAATAAGCGTCACCACATCGTCGGATTTTACGGCCGACTTTAAGGAATTGAGCTGCTTTTCATCGCCTTCTTTGCCCAGGGCTTCCACCTCGCTCCATGCCCTCACGCCTTCGACCGGCAGCAGGGTAAATATTTCTTTTATATCGGAAAGACCATTTGCGGCATTCTTTGCTTTTTTATAGAGTTCCCCGTCTCCGGCAAAAACCAGCTTTACTTCGGCATCTTTAAAGATGAAGCGGTAATCGTCTTCTGTAATGGTTGGATACATAGGAACACTTACCGCACCGATCTGCTGGATACCATAGTCCAGGAAATTCCACTCCGGGCGATTGGGACATATGATGGCAATTTTATCGCCGGGTTTAATTCCCAGCTTGAGCAAACCATAGCTGAATGCATTGGCACGGTCAATAGCATCCTGCGTGCTGTATGGTTTCCAGACACCATTGACTTTGCTGACAAAAGCATCGGGCTGGGGGAATTTTTCCAGCTGGTAGGGTAACAGATCAAATAAACGGGTAACTTCCATATTGAAAAATTTTTAAAATAATAAAATACCTATTCCTGCCTCCAGGTTAAATATCATCGCATTTGAAACTCTTCTTTTTGCTGCTTCCGCAACATTGGCCGGATTAAACGATGTAAATATCAAACCGTTCAGAGCAAAATCCGCTCCCACCCGGGCAATAAATCTTCCTTTGATAATAAACTGCTTTCCGAAACCATAGCTCAGAAAAGTCATCGGCGTCTTCTGAAGTGTTTCAGGCGTCGCTCCCGTGTTGTTATCCGTAGAAACAAAATCTCCCGAAATCATCATCCGAAGCAGGCCTAATTTAGCATAAGTTCCATAAGGTGCAATAGAACCTTTTTTATGGAATTTAAAAAATTTGAAGTAAAGGCCTGCCATGGGACAATTGATCCTGTACTGATCGTTGGTGTAAGAAGAAGAATTCCCGCCCGGAAAGCCATTGGGATAATAGGCAACGTGGTGGTATTTCAATCCGGAATTCATAAAGCCTGCCATAACTCCGAACGATACATCACGACCAATAATATATTCCACTGCCCCCTGATATCTTTTGTTAAATGACGTGATGCCTGTATTAAAATTTTCATTAAGATTCCGAAGCGCCATATTAAACATAAGACTTCCTTCCGCAGAAAACCTCTTTCCCTGAAAACCGGGAACCTGAGCAAAAACATTCCCGGCACAGACAATAAAAATCAAGATGAGCCCTTTTCTCATTTCTTCTTTCGCTGATGCTTCATCTGCAGCATGGTATAGTAAATATTGGAATTCAGAATCGCACTGTCGTCCCGCTGCTGAATTTTATTAAGGCTTTGCATCTCGAGCTTATCCGTTTTCAGGTCATAGAGCAGCACATAAAAATAGGTCTTATGTTTTGCCGTGGCTACATAATAAATTCCATAAGGAAGCGTAGGGAAATAGAGCATCGTAATCAGGAGCACCGAACCTTTATGCCTTCTTTTGTCTGTACTTGAAATCGTGCCCATCCAGCAGAACTTGCTGGTACCGTATTTGGCTGTGATCGTCTGGACCTGATTGTGGATAGGACTGATCAGACGGATATCGTCGTCGTGCTTAAGTTTATCGCCAATCCATTCGCTCAGGACGGAATTCTCATTGAACCGTTCCGTTTCATTGGCTTTCATTCCATGCTGATCGACCACTTCGGCATCAAAGTGCAGGAGCTTTGCATTGTGCATGAGCTTATTTCTGAAATCAAGCTGCACTTGCTCCGACATCTGATACCGTACCTGATTTTTCTTCCTCTGATCTGTTCTTTTGTAATATGGATTTACGAATACCGTCTTATCCAGTCCAAGCGCGTAGCCTTTGCGGCGTATCAGATCTTCTTCTTCTCCTGCTTTGTTATCCGGACTGGCATTGTCTTCGCTTACTTTCTGTGCGGTAAGCTCTTCGTACATCGCCATAAATTCTTTATCCTTCATCAGCTCCACCATGGAATATTTTATAAAGTCGGATTGCTCCTCCTTGTTATCTCTCGTCACCATGAAATCCGAACTGTCGGTTTCGGTAACGGTCACAATTTCCGGAACGATCTTTTCCTTGCTTGAATTAAACATGGTGCTTCGCGGATAATGTTCATAGACCATTTCCTTAAAAATGTCTTTGAGCATCAGATCCGTTTGTTCATCGTCCGGGTATTGTTTTTTCAGAGCCCATAGATAGTGCAGGGCCAGCACATTCAGCTCCCCTTTATCCAATTTTTCAAATAAAAAATAAATCTGCTGCGAATGGCCTTCAATATCCGAGTAGGAGGTATGTACTTCGTTGAATTCCCCATGATTGGAATACTTGGACAAGCTATACAGAGATTGCCCGATAATCGATTTAAGGTATTTTGAAGTGGGATCTTTCTTCAGCAGGAGGTAAGAATGATAAATAGCCTGTTCGTATTTTCTGTTCAGCACATAGAGCCGTGCCATTTCATACCGGGCCAGCTTACGGATCTTTAAAAATTCTTCTTCTCCGACCAGAAACGCGAACTTCCCTTCCTCCTTCACGTTAGCAATACGTTCGGCGATCGCATTTCTTCTTTTTTTGGTGGATGGGTGGGTACTTTTTGAATCGTCTTCATCATCCTCGGGTTTGACCTGCGCTGTCTCTTTCAGGAAATAGTTTTCCGGAAAAATCAGATCCTGATTTTCAAAAAATGATTTTTCAAATTCGGTATTTTCAAAGGGAAGGTAGGCAAACTGCAATACGTCGAATACCCCATTCACAGAATTAACCGTATAGTCAGACTTCAGGTACATGTTGAAGCCAACCAGGTCAGCCTCCGATTCAAGCTCTTTGGAATAATTATTCCTTGCAATATATCGCTCTTCCAGGGAAAGGTCGCGGTAGGCGCCACGGCCTTTTTTAATATTCTGCTTCTCGACAAACTCGGTGATCACATGCTTTCTGGTATAATGAGTAAGCTCGTGAGATAGTATATAGGCCAGCTGCGCTTCGTCTTTCAGCTGGGCAATTAATCCGAGGTTGATAAAAATGATCCCGTTGTTGGTAGCAAAAGCATTGACGGCCGTAGACTTTAAGGTATAAATTCTTATCTGCTGGCGGATCTCAGGATTGGCGGCCAATAGCTTATCCGCTACTTTATTCACATACAGACTTACCGGATCATTGAACAATACTTTGCCGCTCAGTAATATATCGTCGATAATATAATTGCTCTCCAGGTAAAATTCATCTTTTGCTTTACGGTCCCGCAGTTTATCCGATTTTGATATGGTCTGCTTGTCGTGCTGGTACTTCTGGGAAGAGAGGGTGGTGAAATCCCGGGGCAAATTTCCGTATGATTTCAGCGGTTCATAATTATTGAAATCCTGACCATGACATACGATGGACAAAATCAAACCGGCTGCCGGAAGAATCAATGATCTGAGCATGTCTATTCAGAATTAAAAACAGGATATAATATGCTACCTTTTATCCTGAAAACCTATGAATCAATTCATTTTGTCACCTCTCAGCACCCTGAATCTTTTGCGTGCTTCGGCGGTATAAATGCTGCCAGGAAATTTAGCCAGGAATGCCTGATAGGTCTCCATCGCTTTTTCTTTATTGTGCAGATTCTCTTCATAAATCCTGCCGGTTGAGAAAAGAGCGTCATCTCCAAGTATGTCGTAATAATAGGTTGTATTGATCTGCTCCAGATTTTTCAAAGCGTTGTCGAAATCTCCTTGTTTTTTGTAAAGTTCGGCTTTCAGATAGAGAATCTCATCAGTGAGCGAATGGTGCGGATACTTTTTCAGCATTTTATCCAGATCCGCCAGGGCTTCGGCATTCTTATTCTGAAACAGCAGGAGATCAATGGCAGCATATTCGCGCATTGCCTGATCGGAGGTATCGAGGACTATGTTATCCTGGATCAGAATGCTCAGGTCCATGGCATCATTGGCAATTTCGCGGGAGGTTGCCAGCTTCAGAACATCAAGGGTTGCCTGGGCCAATTCAAATTCGCCCGTATAATAGGCAAGCTTGGCATTTCTCAATTTGGCTTCATGTCCAAGGGGCTCGTCTTTCTGTGATTTTTCAACCTGGGAATAGATCAGGGTGGCTTCCCAGGGTTCTCCTTTCAGCAGGTAAATATCGCCCAGATCAAGTTTGGCTCTGGCAATGAACTTCTGATCGGAAGCGGCATAGCTGATCGCTTCATTCAGAACAATGACGGCCGTATCTTTATTATCCAGGTAAAAAGCTTCCAGCTGTGCGATATTTCTCATCGCGTCAAGTCCTACGGTGGATCTTCCGGCATCACGGATCAGCCTTTTATAATCGGTCACCAGAGATCTGATCTTCACCTTATCCACAGGGAACGTATTTTTGATCATTTCCTCCTTGGTATTAATAAGCAGCTTGCGGGCCTGCTCGGAGTTATTGCGGTGGTAGGGATATTCGCTGACAACGTATTCAAAATAACGGATGGCATTATCATAGTCGCGGTTATCCAAGGCTATTTTTCCTACCTCAATGACTTTATCGCCTGGCTTCTTATTCCTTTTGTCGATAGCCTTGGCCTGAAGAAATGCCCGGCCGAAATTTCGCTGCTGTATATTAAGCCATAATAAGAGCTCGTTATAAGCCAGCTCATCGGGGTCTTTTTGTATGCGGGCATATAGCTCGGTTTCAAGCAATGCGAAATCAGAGGCGCTCAAATTATTCTGTAAGGTGTTGCGCACGCTTTCAATAGCAGCAGGTTTTTCTTTGGCAAAATTCAGCAGTTCTTCAATCAGCTGCGCCGGCTGATTGAGCGCTTTATAAATGCGGGATAAACTCAGCGCATAAAGGTATTTATCATTGAGGGATTTTCTGGAGGCCAGCATCAGATCCCGTGCATTTGCGTAGCGGCCACGCTTGAACAGGTAATCCGACATTTTCTCCACTCGCTCCGGATCGTTTTTCAGCTC
>JBJMLY010000305.1:0-5817 GCA_045805025.1 Cytophagaceae bacterium
CTGCTGCACTCAGATTGCTGTTGTTGAGAATATCTACCAGCTGATCCTTTGAAACAGGATTCGGGAAATTAATTCCGGACTTCTGTAAGCCTCCAGTTACCGCTGTTGTGCCGCTGGAAGCTGAAAAGTTAATGACACTTTGCGGCGCGCTTCCGTTTGAATTCAGCGTAACCAGGCTCGCATTGTCGGAACCATCATCCGGAGGCTGAGGAACTCCAATGTTGGAATTCACCCACACACCCATTCTGTAGGTGCCGTCTGATAAGCCGGAAACCGTATTCAGATCAACACTTTCATGGTCGTAGTCGATCGAGTGCAACTGCTGCATGTTTGTAATGCTGTATGTTTTGATAACGATCGGATTGCTGCCGGTCGTCGAACCGCTGGCATTGCATGGTAGCAAATACAGACTGACTTCAAAATCAGAAATAATGTTGTTTGAATTGTTCCCGTCAGAAAGAACTTCAAAATAAATTCCTGAAATGGTGCCATTGCTATATCCTGTATAGCCATTGTTAGAACTAATGTTTGAGAGTGAAACATTGGCATCCTGTGCCTGGGCAAAACTCAACATACCCATAAAAACTGCGCATAGTAATTTGATTTTTTTCATAAAATTTAAAAGTTAAAAATGAATAAATGATTTATGAGGGGGTGAAAAACAAACGCTATGCCAAAGATTTAATTTAACTGATTTTCAATACATTACAAGAACACACAGGAAGTTGATAAGATTACAGGGAATATTTTTTAGTTTCTATTCAAAAAAATAAAAGTTCCTCCCGAAAAAAATGGGCGAATGTTGTAGTGCAAAATAACTGATCTGATTCTGAAAATGCGGGAGAGTTAATCGAAGAACATCCAGCGAATACCTAGCTCGACAGTCCTTGGCATACCGGAATAATAGGGAGTGATGTAATATCCTTTCAGAGGAAGCTGGTTGAAGTGGGCGACTTTAATAAATACCGTAGCGCTCTTAACCTGAGCATTCACAAAAAAATCTCCCAGCAGATAAGGCTTTACTACAAAATCGTTATTCAGGAAATACTGCTGTGTAACCGGCATATAATAATTTGCCATGTAGGCCGATTTCCAGAAAAAATCAAATCCGATCTGCATGAAGACGGCTTTTTTGAACAGCATGTTCTGATAATAGAGCCTTGTCTGACTGTAATAGCGAGGAACCTTAATAACCGCCGAACTTACGTCGGTAAATCTGAAATGCTCTTCGAGATGAAATTTACCCAGCCTCAGCTTCATCAACGCCTTGATAGAAACAATGTTGATGAGAGAACTGTCCTGCGCAGGTTTAGCCAGCTCATTATAGTAAACATAATTTTTCAGAAGTGAATATTCTGCAGAAGCCTGAAGCAGGAGATTTTTTAAAGGCAGCCTTGCTCCCACTTCCGTGTTATTGGAAAGTATTGGTTTGAAATCTTCGTTGTTCCAAGAGATATTATTACCCTCATATCTTCTCTGAAGGAGAGTGGGCGAAGAATTGATCGAATAGAAACCTCCGAAAAGATATCTACTGTAATAATCGGCTTTCAGAAAGAAGTCGGAACCTGAAAAAGCATCCTTATCGTTTTTTCCCAGATAAAGATATTCAGAGGTGACATTTACAAAGCTGCTGTCGCTGATCTGATACCTAAGCCCTCCTCCCACGAAATTTTCTGAAAAGGTTTTTTTTAAACTGTTACCAGAAACTACCTGAACAGTATCTAAATAACTGAAGTCTTTTCTTCGCAGGTAAGCTATATAGGATAGCTGTCCGGCCCTACCTTTTATCCCGGCTTTATTTTCAAAAAGATTATACACGATTTTATCATCGGTGCTGACGAGATTGTATTTGATCAGCATCTCTGTTTTTGTTCCAGGGTAATATAAGGTATCATTGAGGAAACCACCAGACCTAACATCCGTAAACCTGTGGGCTACACTTCTGATATCGCCTATATGAAAAAGCTGAAGCACTTTGTTATTAGTAATTCCCAATTCCTGATACAGATGAAGGTTAAATCTCTTTTCCAGAGTCCTTGCACTGTATAAATAAGCGTTCGCCTGGTTGTAAGTAAAAAGCTTATATGGATCCTGATCTAAAGAATCGGGCCTGATCCCTCCTGACTCCTTATTCTTCCCATCGAAAAAAGTTAAATTACCCAACACCTGGTAGCGCTCATTTTTAGAAAAATACCGGCTGGCTAAAACGAAGTTGAAAATGCTTGCCAGCCTGTTGTCAGCAGAGCTTGATGAAGAAAGGGCGCCGATCACTTTTTTAGAAACCAGCGTTTTGACGCTGAAGCCCACATTCCAGCGGGGCGTAACATTCCTGTAAAAATCCCCTTCCAGAATCTGCTGTCCGCGGCTACCCTGAATATAGCTGAGGCAGGAATACGGCGACTTCGTATCAAAATATCGTATCCTTTGAGGATTATAAGCATAAGGATTAAAGCCATTGTAGCCAAGGGTCTTACCGATCTGCGAAGGAGGCCTGTAAAATATGGGAGAAGCGGGAGTTCCTAAATTACCCAGATCCTGGTAGGGTTCATGTCCCTGAAAGATTCTGGTATAATTATGAACGTTGTCAATGGAAGTATCCGCGGAGTGAGTTCTTCCGCTGTTATTCATAATATCTTCCTCCAGCACATAGGAAGTGGAATGCGGCCCATATACCAGTTTGGTGGAATCATCGAGGATCTGGGCTGTGGAAGTAAGTCTTCCCAGACAGATTACTACGAACATCATCAAATAACGAATTCCGGGCACCTTCAAAATTAACTTCAGATTATCATTAAAAAAAGAAAACGGGCTTTATTCAGTTGCTGACTTTTCCCTGGTCTGTATTTTTCGCTCAATTGCCTGAATTACCAGCTCATCCAACTTTTGTTTATCCTTCAGAAAATAAACTTCCACCGGAATATAAAATACCGGATACCCTTCCAATAACTTTCTGATCTCTTCATCCATGAGTTTAACCATATCCTTTTCGGTGGTCAGCATACATTTATTTTCCGAACGGATCTGCTTAAAAGCCTCTACAATATCAAGAATATCTTGCTCTGTGTATTTATGATGATCGGGACAATCAAGTGTTTTAATCAGGCTGTAATCCGATCCGACTTTCTGCCGGAGCGCGGAAGAATCGGCGATCCCGGAAAAAAGAAGAACACTGCTCTCTTTGCCCGGAGTTATATGGGCTTTATATACACTCCTTGGCTGTTCGTATTTCAATGCGCTGAAAAATACAGGAGCATTCTGAGAGGTATATTTCCGAACTTTTACGCTTATGTCATTCATCTCTACTTCCGTCAATGCCGGCGGGCATTTGCTGATGATCACAGCATCCGATCTTGAAGCGCCTTTTCTCGATTCCCGAAGCCTGCCCGAAGGAAGCAGCCAGTCATCATAGAATGGCTTAAAGTAATCGCTAAGCAGTATATTGAGATCCGGCTTCACCGAGCGGTGCTGATACGCATCATCCAGCACAATCACCTGTGTTTCCTGCTTTTCCAAAAGGATCTGCGGTATGGCATAGGCCCGGTCTTCGCAGACAGCTACAGAAATTTCCTGAGAAAATTTCCGGTAATACTGCATAGGTTCATCTCCTATCTGGCGTGCATCCGACTTTTCTGTTGCCAGAATAAAGCCATGCGTTTTTCTGCCATACCCTCAGCTAAGGCTTGCCAGCTTATACTTATTTCGGAGCAGACGGATAAGGTATTCCACATGGGGCGTTTTTCCTGTGCCGCCTACTCTGAGATTACCCACATTAATTACAGGAATGTTAAATTGAAAGGATCGACTGTAGCCTATATTGAAAAGATGATTTCTCAGCGAGGTGACCAGGTAATAGATCAGGGTAAAAGGCAGCAGAACGATCTTAAGAAACAGCATGAGAAACCTCAATTGGGCAAGCCTGTGATTGTTTAATTGGAGACAATATAGCAAATTAGCAATTCATCGAAGACGCCATGATTAAAATTAAAGAAGTTACAGCCGCGCTTGAAGAATTCGCCCCCCGGTTTTACCAGGAAAGCTATGACAATGCGGGCTTGCTGACAGGCAGTCCGGAAGCAGAGGTAAAATCCGTACTCATTACGCTGGATGTAACCGAAGAGGTGGTCGAGGAGGCAATCAGAAAAGGATGTAATCTCATTGTTGCCCATCATCCCATCATATTCAAAGGACTGAAAAAGCTGACCGGCAGTAATTATGTGGAACGGACGGTCATAAAAGCGATCAAGCATGATATTGCTATTTATGCCATACATACGAACCTTGACAATATCATGGGAGGCGTTAATTCCAGAATTTGTCAGAAGCTTGGTTTGAAAAACACAAGGATTCTTGCCCCAAAAACCCACCTGCTTAAAAAGCTGGTGACCTTTATTCCGGTTGAAGATACAGAAGAAGTACTTCAGGCTATCTATAAAGCCGGTGCAGGGAATATCGGAAACTACAGCGAATGCAGCTTTAGAGTGGAAGGCACAGGAAGCTTTAAACCTGATGAAAAGGCCAATCCCGCCATCGGATCTGCCAATAAGAAGGAATTCGTCAGGGAAAACCGGGTAGAGGTTATTTTTCCTGCTTTTCTGGAAAATAAGGTCCTGGCGGCTTTGCTGAAGTCGCACCCTTACGAAGAACCTGCTTTTGATGTTAATTTACTGGAAAACAGCCATAAAGGTGTCGGATCGGGTATGGTGGGCGAATTGGAGGCCCCTATGGAAGAAAAAGCTTTCTTCAGGCATTTAAAAGAAAGCATGGGTTTGAAGGTCATCAGACATACCCCGTTGTTAAACAGGAAAATTTCAAAAATCGCTGTCTGCGGGGGTGCCGGCAGCTTTCTCACCAGGAATGCGGTACACGCCGGGGCTCAGGTTTTTGTAAGCGCTGACTTTAAATACCATGAATTCTTTGATGCAGAGGAAGATATAATCATAGCCGATATCGGCCATTATGAAAGTGAAGTTTATACAAAAGATTTAATATATGAGCTTTTGTCTGAAAAATTCACTAACATTGCACTCGTTTTAGCCGAAATTAATACTAATCCTATAAGTTATCTCTAATAAATGGAAAGTACAGTAGCACAAAAACTAGAAGCCCTCGTCAAGTTACAAAACATCGATTCAAAGTTAAATTCTCTGGAAAAAGTCAGAGGAGACCTGCCTGAAGAAGTCAGAGACCTTGAAGATGAACTTGAAGGCTACGAAACCAGAGTAGGAAAATTTAATTCCGAAATCGAGAACCTGGAAGCCGAAATTACCAAGAACAAGCAGTCTATCAAAGACGCGAACAAAAACATCAAGAAATACGAAGAGCAGCAGAAAAACGTCCGTAACAACAGAGAATACGACGCCATCACAAAGGAAGTAGAACTTCAGCAGCTTGAAATACAGATCTCTGAGAAAAGAATAAAGGAATCACAATTCCGCATTGAGCAGAAGAACGAAGAGATTAAAGAAACCAA
This sequence comes from Cytophagaceae bacterium, assembly GCA_045805025.1. Lineage (GTDB taxonomy): Bacteria > Bacteroidota > Bacteroidia > Cytophagales > Cytophagaceae > DATMOV01. The sequence continues at coordinate 5,471 of JBJMLY010000305.1, forward strand.
AGCTACTTTATCAGAAAGAAAAAAAGACCTGAAAAATAAAAAACAGGAACTTGATGTCATCATCGAAGAGAGCAAGGAAGAGGAAGCAAAGCTTAAGAAAGAAAGAGATAAGGCTGCCAAAGCCATCGAAGAAAGACTGCTTAACTCTTATAATAAACTAAGAACCAATGCCAATAACGGCCTTGCCGTGGTATCGGTAAAAAGAGACGCCTGCGGCGGATGCTTTAACACAGTACCTCCACAGAGACAGGTAGACATCAGAGAGAAAAAGAAGATCATTGTCTGCGAGCATTGCGGCAGAATTTTTGCCGATGTGGAAGCCCCGGTGCTTGCCGAAGCAACAAAAA
>JBJMLY010000306.1:0-7901 GCA_045805025.1 Cytophagaceae bacterium
GAAGGGGCGGTCGTGGCAGTAAGCGTAACACTGCCTGCTGCAATCTCTGCTGCCGAAGGTGTATAGCTGCCGTTCAGGGTACTGTTGTTTGGAGAAAATGTTCCCGTTCCTCCCGACCAGGCGGAAGCGCTTCCCGTAGCGTTCAGGTGTATCGGAAGTTTATTCGTGCAGACAATATCATCCGGTCCGGCATTGATGTTGGGAACATTGGTAAAGGTGATCACCATATTATCGCTGACAGCATTGCAGAATCCGTTTCCGGAAGAAGTGAAGGTAAGGCTTACGGACCCATTGGAAATATCCGTAGCAGATGCCAGGTATGAAGCACCCGCTGTAGAAGCAGAAGGAGAGAAGCTTCCGTTTCCTGCGCTGCTCCATGTTCCCCCGCCGGCATTCTGAACAGAGCCATTGAGTTTTATGGAAGTGGAAGCTCCGCATACGGTCATGTCCGGTCCTGCGTCAATAATCGGCGCAGGCGTTATTGTAATGGTCATGTCGTCTGATTCGGCATTGCAGTTTAAATTGCCAGTGCTGGTGAGCGTAAGACTGACGCTGCCTGCAAGAATTTCGGCCGTCGTAGGTTGATACGTAGTGGTCAGACTGCTTGCTGAGGGACTGAATGTTCCGCTTCCCCCCGTCCAGATGCCTCCGCCGGCGACGCTTATGGTGGCTGATAGATTTACTGATGGATTATCGGCGCATACCGTTTTGTCGCCGCCCGCATTGACAGTCGGCTTAGGTGTAATGTCGATAATGAGGTTTCCGCTAACCGGATTACAGCTTCCGTTGCCTGTACTCGTTAACGTCAGGGTTACCAAACCTGCAGTAACCTCTGCGGCCGAAGGAATATAGGAAGTGTTCAGCAGGGTGGCGTCAGGCGCGAAGGTGCCGCCTCCGCCCGACCAGGTTCCTCCGGTGGCCACCGTTACGCTGCCATTGAGAAGGGTAGTAGGATTGTTGGCGCAGACGCTCTGCGTTGCTCCAGGATTTACAGTAGGCGCCGGTGTAAAATTAATGCTCATTGGATCGGAAACGGCATTGCAATTCCCGTTGCCTGAAGTAGTGAGTGTTAGCGTAACGCCCGACGTGATTTCGGCAGCGGTAGGGGTATAGGTGGCATTGAGCGCAGTCGATGAAGGGTTGAATGAACCTGCTCCTCCCGACCATTGAGCACCGCTGGCGACAGTCAGAGAACCGTTCAGGGAGACAGAGGCGTTGTTGGCGCATAGAGTCTGGTTTCCTCCGGCATCGGCCGTTGGAGCCGGTGTGAAATTAATGGTAACCTGATCAGTTACATTGTTGCATGAAGCTCTCGATGCTGTAAGCGTTAACGTGACACTTCCTGCGCTTATTTCGGCCGCTGTCGGTGTGTATGTGGCATTCAGCAGGCCCGGGTTTGAAAATATTCCTGCCCCTCCCGACCAGGATTTGGAAGTTGCCCCGGCAACCGCTCCCGCGAGGGTAGCTACAGCCTTGTTGCCGCATAAGGTCTGATCCGGTCCTGCGTCTACAAATGGTGCCGCCAGAATCGAAATCAGAATCGTGTCACTCGCGCTTTTACAATTTCCGTTTCCGGTAGTCGTAAATATGAGCGTCGCCAGTCCCGAAGAAACTTCTGCTGCAGAAGGAGTATAGGTGATGGAAGTTGAATTGGTATTCGGGAGAAATGTTCCGCTTCCCACAGACCAGGTTCCTCCGGTCGCGACTGTCACAGCGGCGCTTAGAGCTGCCGATGGATTATTCGCGCAGACCGTAACGGCCGATGGATTGATGACGGCTGTCGGACTTGCGTTGATCGAAATAACAGCCTGATCAGTGACGGAAGAGCACGGAGCATTTCCAGCGGCTGTCAGTGTTAGTGTAACGCCTCCCGCAGAGACTTCGCCTGTTGTGAGTTTATACGTCCCAGTGGCCGCATTGGCATTCGGGGTATAGATTCCTGCTCCTCCGGTCCAGGTAACTCCCGAAGCATTGGTGCTGCCGCCGCTTAGTGTAACGGTAGGGTTATTGCCGCAAACACTTTGCGGACCGCCGGCATTTACGGTAGGCGCTTTAATGACGGTAATCTTCATCGTATCGGTAACCTGCTTGCAATTACCTACCCCTGTTGTTTGGAGCGTAATATTGGTTGAGCCTGCCGCTATCTCAGCGGCAGAGAGCGTATAAGTACAGTTTAACGCTGTCGCGGAAGGAGCAAAGCTTCCCCCGGCGGCACCGGTCCAGGCTGCTCCGGTGGCATTGCTGATGGAGCCGCTTAGCGCTACCGTTGATGTAGTACTGCAGATCGAAACATCACTCCCTGCATTCGCTACCGGTGAAGGTGTAAAGCTGATCGTCATGGGCGAAGATGCGGCCGGACAAACACCATTTCCGGTGGTGGTCAATGTAAGGGTTATCGGAGTTCCGTTGGAGATTTCCGTGGCGGTTGGCGTATAGGTTCCGTTTTTTGTAGTATTGTTAGGAGCGAAGGCTCCCGCTCCTCCTGTCCATTTAACGCCTGTTGCCAGGGTAAAAGAGCCGTTCAGTGTAACATTCGGATTGTTTTTACAGATACTCTGGTTGCCACCCGAATTGGCTGTGGGCGGAGGGGTGAAGAATATCTGCATTGAATCGGAAATAGCCGGACAAAGTCCGTTTCCGGTCGATGTCAGTTTCACTTTCACATTACCTGCTGCAAGGTCTGCTGCCGAAGGTGTATAAAATGCAGAGACGCTAGTCGTGGAAGGTGAAAATGTTCCAGTCCCATTGCTTGACCAGAGACCCCCTGTCGCTCCGTTTACAAAGCCATGCAAAGGAATAGGAGTAGCTAAAGCACATCCTGTAGTATCGTTAGAGGCGCCGAAGCCCGACCTGTTGATATTAGCATCCACAATAATGGCGATATTCGTATAGGGTATATTTTGAGTGACGATATTGGCATACCACCATGTATTGATGGATTCAGGACAGTTGGGTACGCAGCTATTAATACCTCTGTTCTTCCAGCGGTGGCAACCGGTGGGAGAGGCAGGCAGGCAGCCTGTAAGATTTAAAATTCCATCCAGCGCTGTATTGGTTACCTGCGGGGCCGGCAACTGAGTGTCATCCCAAAACAGACGGGGAGCTGGTCCGGCAGGACGCACCAGTCCGACAATAAATCCGTTGATCTGATTTTCCACATCGTAGAGGGGAAGGTGGGTTAAGCCATTATAAAAATCGATCTGCATCGAAATATTTACACCATTCAGCACCGGATTTCCCAGTCCGTCTTTTCCATCCCATGGCACACAATTCATTCCTAACACTGCATTGATCTGCAGAAGTCGGTCGATGGTTCCTGGCTGATATCCCACCACACCGTTCAGATCGAGCAATACACCGAGCTGCCCGGCCTTATCGACCTGAATATTGATACATCGGTTGCCGCCGCATCCTGTTATATTCGGCGCGTTGGTAATATTTCCAAACGTCCCTGTGGGAAAACAAGCGACATCGGGTTCGTTGAGGAATATTTTGTATTCGGGAAATGCGAAAGGACCTACTCTGGATTGCCGGTCGGCATTAGTACTTCCGGTATTTGCACAACCTTTTGAATTACATGAAACAGCGAATCCCTGAGGCTGCATCCCATTAAAATTCAGCGAGGTTACAATGCCGTCGGTTGAATAAACATACATGGTTGCCTTGAACTGATTGGCAGCTCCCCCGGTGGTAAATTCCCAGGCCTTTGACCATAATCTGCCCAATTTGATATTTTTGGCAGGATCGGTAACTGTAATATCGAAAAAGGGGAAATTAAATGAAGTAGAGCTATAGGTGGTGGAGGAACCTGCATTAAACTCAATGTAGTAGTCGCCTGTAGCACCTGGATTGAACACCATGGGGTTATAACCTCCTGCCGCAATGGTTGAAGGGCCTGTTACAGCTTCAGTGTAATTCTGAATATATCCGACGCCGGCTGCCGAAGCCAGGATAGCCGGGCCCATCACGACAGTTCCTGCGCTGTTTTTGATCCGGTAATAGACGTTATTTCTTGAAGGCTGGAACCCCAGATAGACAATTTCCGCAGGGTCGCAGATGGTAAAATTCAGTCTGTAATCGACCGGGCCGTTCCATGTCGCGAAGGGTATGTTGGTGGTTGAATTGTTGATCTCAATATAGCCCCAGTCGGTAGAAGCAGGTAACAGCTGTTTCGTGCCTTCCGCTTTTATAATTGTACTATTAGAAGAGAGGAACAGGACTAAAAATAGGACTATTTTGCCTGCTGTAGTTAAAAAACAATGATTTTTACAATCCTTGTTATAACTATAATAAGCCGGAACATTTTTTCTGATCTGAAAGAAAATAGAGAACATAGCAAAATTACATAAAAGTATAAAAAAGTTATATATGCCTGATTGACAGGCAAAACGAATATAGAGGATTTTGTTTAAAAAAGAAATATATTTATCTTGAATCCATAAAAATGAGGTTGTTCTTTAACACCCTTATGCTGGTAATAAATCAGCACAGAATACATGTTTTCTTAAAGCCATATTTGTAGATGTTGAAGTATTTTTTTGTATTTTTTTTCTTGTTTAGCCATTGTTTATTAGCGCAGGATATACAGTTTTCGCAGTTTTATTCGGTACCTGTTTTTCAGAATCCGGCCTTTGCGGGAAGTGCTCATTCGGTCAGGGGTATAGCCCATCAACGGATCCAGTGGCCAAGGCTTCAGGGTAAGTACATCACGTCATTCATGTCATTCGACACGTATGCTGCAAAATATAAAAGCGGCTTTGGCATTATGGTGCTGAAGGATTTCCAGGGTTCGAATGCCATCAGTTCTACGGAGGTCAGTCTTCAGTATTCCTATGAATTAAACCTTTCCCATTCTTTTACATTCCGGCCAGGTCTTCAGCTGGGTTATGTTTCCCGCTTTGTCAATTATGCCGAAGCAACCTTCCCCCATTCGTTCGATGATAATGGAGCTTTGTCTGCTCCCATAAGCATCAGCTCACAGAAAGTTATATATCCGGATATATCTTCAGGAGGTGTTCTATATTCAGATAAGCTCTGGGTAGGATACGCAGCGCACCATCTTACAAGACCCAACCAATCGATTTATGGAGAAGTGGCCCGGCTTCCGGTAGCTCATGCATTTACAGCAGGCTATAATATTGAATTCGGAAGTAAAGGCGATGTTTATTTTGCAGGGTCCACCAGCAAACGTGTGCTGATTCCTACGGTGCATTATAAGTTTCAGGGAAAGTCTGACCAGCTTGACTGGGGTTTATACTATATACACGGACAAGCGCTGATCGGTGCCTGGTACAGAGGGATTCCCATTAAAAAATATTCCCGCAATTTCCGGAATAACGAATCCATTATTTTACTGATCGGATGGAGGTATCAGAGCTTCGGACTTTCGTACAGCTATGACATGACGATTTCCAAACTGTCAACAGCCAGATCGGGAGGAGCTCACGAGATTAATCTTACCTATATCAAAGGGAAATACAAAAAGAAGAAGAAACCGACCAAGAGAATACCTTGTCCGAGTTTCTATAATTATTAATGCCAGTAATATTTAAAAGTACCGTGATGCTTTCGGGTCTTTTTCATCACTTTATTGGTTGCCTCAGAGTTCAGCTTATTTAAATCCTCCTGCTGATCCTTCTTGTTTTTTTCAGAAGCTTTCACATTCTGCTTTTTAGTCTTCTTGTTCTTATCAATAATCTGATCCGCCTGTACACGGTGATATCCTTTTTGCGAGTCCTTTTCATATTCATTCAACTGGTAATGATGAAATGAGCAGGAAGAACAAAAGAGTGCGACTATAAAAAGAACTGATCGGAACATGTAAAAGTGATATTTATCTCAAATATAAGACATTATACTTTGAGAAAGCAATTCAGGTACTTTTTTCTGTATTCGTTCTTTCCTTATACTTTTTAAAAACTTATCCACATTTTTATTGCTATTCAAGTGCCATTTTTTAAATCACACCAGCTTCTCTCATTACATCTTATGGTCTGAATAACAAGTATTTTATGAAAATCAGCTTTGCTATTTAAACGTACAAAAATTAAACGTAACATATTTAAAATCAATAAGTTATCTTTAAAATAATCTCAAATATTTTGCTATTACCATAGGGATATATAATATTTACAAAAAAAAGTAAAAAAAGTGCTAAGTGTTTATTTAGTACCAATTATAAAAACCCTTTCAACTATGCTCAGCTATTACAAACGTATTGCAACCATTCTTATCCTGGTTAGTAGCTTTCTGCTTATTTCATTAGGTAACGTATTTTCACAGTGCTCTCAGTTAGTATGGAGCGATGAATTCAATGGTAATTCTCTGGATCTTACCAAGTGGTCTTATCAGGTAGGTGACGGAACGGCTTATGGCCTTGGCGGAGGTTGGGGAAACGGGGAGATGGAATATTATACCAGCGGCACTCAGAACATAAATGTAACGGGAGGAAATCTGGAGCTCATCGCTCTTTATCAGCCCAATTATAATGGAACGGGCTATAATTATACTTCCGGACGAATACGCTCTACCAATACAGCAACGAACAATCCGAGGAATGAATGGAAATACGGTTCTTTTGAAGCCCGGATTAAAGTGCCCACTCCTTATAATGATTCCAGAGCGTGGCCAGGATTCTGGATGCTGCCTCATAATGGTCCATGGCCCAATACCGGCGAAATCGATATTATGGAAACAGGAAATAATAACAATCCATGGTATTACAACGGAACGTTGCATTATGGATCTTCTTATCCGGGATTTTATGCAGGTACGGGCGGGCAAACCATCAATACAGGAACCAGCTGTCCTGCCGGTCCGGTAGGGGATCTCTCTGTCTGTTTTCATATTTACCGGGTAGACTGGGCTCCCAACTCGATCAAATTTTTTGTGGATGGCGTGCAGGTAGGAGCCACGATGACCAGTTCCTCGACCGGTTCGGGCGGAACAATCGGAGGGCTCTGGCCTTTTGATCCGGCGAATAATCCTTACCATATTCTTCTGAACATGGCGGTAGGAGGAAATTTTCCCGGTACGGCCGTTAATAATGCCCGTTTTCCTTTAAAGATGCTGGTGGATTATGTGAGGGTATACAGCACACCGGCCGCTGTGTCCATTACGGGTAAAACCAAAGTGATTCAGGGACAGACCGGTTTTGTATATTCTGTAGCGCAGGTGGCTGGAAATTCTTACAGCTGGGCAGTTCCGGCGGGAGCGACCATCACTTCAGGTCAGAATACGAATCAGATCACAGTCGATTACGGAGCTGCTGCAGTCAGCGGAAATGTATCGGTTACCATAACACCTACCGCCGGTGGATGTACTGCATCCACGAGCAACCTTGCTGTGTCAGTCCTGGTCAACGGCTGTACACTTATCCTGGAAGATTTTGAAGCATCAAGTCCGCCTACCAGAAATCTGGGTTATAATTTTTCTACCGGCTGGATGAACAGAGCCAGCACCACTTCTCCCAGCAATCCTTTTGCTTCCTATGCCAATCCCAGCGTCTCCGGGATCAATACTTCGGCCAATGTATGCAAGTATGAAAGAAATACGGGTGTTCAGTATGATGTAATTGCCTACAACGACATCGCCATCGGAGACGCCTCTAATTTCAGAAACGGCGTAACCACTTTTAATATGGATGTTTATTCGGCGGCGGCGGCAGGAACCCAGGTGATCGTTCAGCTGGAGAGTAAAGACAAGGCACAGACCGGCTGGCCTAACGGAGTATATGCCCGTTTTTCAGCCACGACCGGAGCCGCCAATACCTGGAACAAGCTTCAGTTTACGTTACTCGATACACCTGATGCGGCCATGGCTGCCTCGGAAGTAGATCAGATTGTTCTTTTCTTTAATCCGAATTCCTACACCAATACAATCTACTACTGGGACAATTTTAA
>JBJMLY010000307.1:0-5990 GCA_045805025.1 Cytophagaceae bacterium
TAGTTGCTTCCTTTATGATGCTTCCCCGCATAATACAGGAACCTCACAGCGACCTGGCTTTCTGGATGTCGATGATCCCTTTCACGTCACCTGTGGTGATGATGATCAGAATTCCTTTCGGCATTCCTTTCTATGAAGTTCTGATTTCTCTGCTGCTGCTGATCGTAACCTTTTTATTCTGCACCTGGGCAGCTGCCAGAATTTATAGAGTTGGCATTCTGATGTATGGGAAAAAAATCAGCTATGCTGAATTGTGGAAGTGGCTTCGGTATAGGAATTAGTCATTGGAAATAAATCATTTCCTAATGACTATTGACCAATGGCTTTACCGCAGGTAAACCCCGAACCTGCTCTTTTCAAAACTGACCTCAATATGTTCCTTCAGGGTGGTGGAAAGAGAATATCCCACATAATCGGCCGAAACTGGAAAAATCTTGTGCCGGCGGTCAACGATCACGGCGGTCTGGATCTTAGCTGTTTCAATTTCCAGAAATGGCTTCAGACTATACGCAAGCGTTTGTCCCGTATTCAGCACATCATCGGTTAGAATGATGGTTTTATTTTTCAGTTCCTTTAGCTCGGCATCCAGCTCAATCTCGCTTTGCAAAGGAGAGGTTTTATCCAGTTTTACTTTCACCAGGCGGGTTTTGATCTGGCAGATGCCGGACAATTCTTTCTGCAATAAGCCGGCAAAAATATAGCCTTTATCATAAATACCAGCCAGAATAATCTCTTTGGCCTTAAAGTTCTGTTCATAAATCTCAAAGGCTATCCGCTTGATCCTCTGCAGGGTCTGCTTCTTGTCAAGTATCAGATTTATGTGTTGATCGGCCATGTTTCTTCTGTAAAAGAAGGCTAATATATAAAATTGGCCTGTTTCTTAAAAAATTAATCGATCATTTGGCAAAAAATAGTTATTTGATTACCTTTGTAACCCTTTATATAAATTTAAATAGGATTACAATGAAAGAAGGAATTCATCCGGAATACAGAGACGTGGTTTTTCAGGACACATCAAGTGACTTTAAATTCATGACCCGCTCTACAATGAAATCAAGCGAGACCATTAAATGGACAGATGGCAAGGAATACCCTGTTATCAAAGTGGAGGTAAGCTCTGCATCGCATCCGTTCTATACAGGTAAAAAATTATTTGTTGACGCGGCAGGAAGGGTTGAGAAGTTCAACAAGAAATACAAAAAATAATAACATTCTCCTGTTTTCAGGGTTTAAAAAAGAGTCTCTAAAAAAACTTTAGAAGACTCTTTTTATTTTTATAACCGCTTATGAACTACATACTTTTTGATGAACCAGGCATCAGACAGTCCCTGATGCCTCTCACCTTTACAAGGCCGGTTGCACTCATGCGTGTCGGAATTCTGACCATCGCTGAAAAATGGGAAAGATTTCTGAAAACCAAACCATCTTTTCTTACCGATGCCTACCTGCAGGAAAAGTTTGCGCTGATTCCGGGTGAAAATAATTATGTAATCAACGGTGCCGTTCTTCCTACCAAAGACCTTCTTGACGAGATCCACAAACTGGAAGACGAACAAACACTGGTGCAGGGTGATATGATTATCGCCTTCAAGGAAAAAGCTTCTGAAAAATATATGCCTTATCACGGGGCACTTACCATTATCAGACATCCCTGGGATATTTTTGCCGAAAACGGAATGCAGATCAGACAGGATCTTGAACTGCTCAAAGCCGAAAGAACCTGGCATAAAATTACCGACGAGCATACCATCATTTATAATCCTGAAAACGTATTTGTCGAAGAAAATGTAAAAATCCGTGCTGCTGTGCTCAATGCGGAAGACGGACCAATTTATATCGGCAAGGATACAGAGATCAACGAGGGCGTCACAATCAGAGGTCCGTTTGCGATCTGCGAACATTCCATTATCGGTATGCAGGGCAAAATGAGAGCCGACACGACCATTGGGCCTTTCTCCAAAGTTTCCGGAGAGATCAGTAACTCGGTCATCTTCGGCTACTCCAATAAGGGGCACGAAGGTTTTTTAGGCAGCTCGGTGATCGGAGAATGGTGCAACCTGGGTGCCGACACAAATAACTCCAACCTGAAAAATAATTACAGCCAGGTACAAGTGTACAGCTATAAAGAAAAAAAATCAATCAATACGGGCAGACAGTTCTGCGGACTGATCATGGCCGACCATGCCAAGACCGGCATTAATACCATGTTTAATACGGGTACGGTGGTTGGCGTCTGCGCCAATGTTTTCGGTGCCGGATTTCCTGATAAATTCATTCCTTCTTTCTCCTGGGGAGGAGCTGAAGGCATAGAAGTGTATAAGCTTGAAAAAGCCATTGATGTGGCAGAACAGGTAATGACCCGAAGAAAACTTCACCTGAGCGATGCCGACAGATCCATTCTTAAAGCAGTTTTCGAGATGGACAAACCTGGCAGCTAATTAGATAATGATTCAATCAGACAATTAGATAATTGCCCGATATAATAAGGGATACGCTTTTAAATTGAAGTTAAATTTTCTAATTTTCTAATTAAGTAATTAACTAATTAGCAAAGTGCTTTTTTCCCAAATCCCAGGCCTTGAAGATACCAAACGTACCCTGATCAGTTCGGTCAGGAACAGTCATATAGCACACGCCCAGCTTTTCCAGGGCAGAGAAGGAAGTGCTAACCTTGGACTGGCTCTGGCTTATGCCACCTATATCAACTGCGAACAAAAAGGAGAACACGATTCCTGCGGCGAATGTTCTTCCTGCCATAAATTCAATAAGCTTATCCACCCCGATCTGCATTTTGTATTCCCCGTTTCCACAACAAAAGAGGTGAGTAAAGATGCCTTAAGCATTTCCTTCATGAAACACTGGAGAAGCATCGTAACGCAAAATCCTTATCTCAGCCTTAGTAACTGGGGAGACACCATAGGATCGGAAAACAAACAGCTTAATATCTCGGTCGATGAAAGCCGGAATATTTTAAAAAGCCTGGTCCTCAAATCATTTGAGGCGGAATACAAAATTCTGATCCTCTGGCTGCCTGAAATGATGAATGCCTCTTCTGCCAATGCCATCCTGAAAGTGCTGGAAGAGCCCCCTTTCAAAACGATTTTCCTTCTGGTCAGTAATAATTCAGACAAGATCATAACCACTATCCTTTCCAGGACGCAGTTTGTCAAAATCCGCTCTTTTACCGACGAAGAGATCAAAAAAGATCTGATCGGAAAATACAGCCTGGATGAAAAAAGAGCGGGGCAACTTGCTTACCTGGCCGAGGGAAACATGAACGAAGCAGTAAGGCTGAAGGATGAGATCCAGGAAGACAACCATCAGCTTTTCCGCGACTGGATGAGGACCTGTTACAAAAGAAATAACCTGACCGAAATGGTCGGATGGAGCGAATCGTTTCAGAAGATCGGCAGAGAATCCCAAAAGCACCTGCTGCAATACGGACTCAACACTATTCGGGAAACGTTCCTCTACAGACATACGGGAACTGACATTCTGCGCATGCAGGAAGACGAGCTGAAATTTGTGGAAGGCTTTTCAAAAGTGCTGGACGATGCCAAAATAGAAGGGATCAGCAAACAGTTGAATGAGGCCTATTATCATATTGAAAGAAATGCCAATGCGAAAATCCTTTTCATGGATCTTTCGCTGAATATCTCCTCTTTAATGAAAAACGGATGAGAGAGGAAAAGTTTATAATCGGCAGAAGCGACAAAATAGATCTGCCCGATCTTGACATCCACAACATCAGCGCGAAAATAGATACCGGCGCCTACACCTCATCCATTCATTGTCTGAACCCCAAAGTGAGCGGAACAAAAAAGAAAGTATTGAGTTTCAGTGTCGTGGATCCCGGCAACAACGAAGTGCGGGGAATACGTTACCGTACGGCAGAATTCAGTCAAAAGAATATCAGAAACTCTTTTGGCCAGATTGAAAAAAGATATATCATTAAAACGAATATCCTGATCTTCGATAAGCTTATTGAAACTCAGTTTTCTTTATCCAACCGCTCGGAAATGAAGCATCCTGTTCTTCTCGGAAGAAAACTTCTGAAAAAAGGTTTTGTGGTGGACGTATCAAAATTTAACCTCTCTTACAAACAAAAGAAAAAGAGAAAAAGAAGCAGGCAGCCATGAGAATAGCCATACTATCAAGAAACAGTAATCTGTACTCCACCCGAAGACTGGTAGAAGCCGCCAAAGAGCGGGGGCATGAAGTACGCGTGGTCGACCATATGAAATGTTTTGTAGGCATTGAAGCCGGCAATCCGACTCTTTACTATAAAGGAGAATTGCTGAATCAGGTTGACGCCATCATTCCAAGGATCGGCGCATCTGTTACCTTCTATGGAACAGCTATTGTAAGGCAATTTGAAATGATGCAGATCTTCAGCGTTACCCGCTCACAGTCACTGGTCAGGTCGCGTGATAAGCTGAGAAGCATGCAGGTGCTTTCTAAGGCGGGTGTCGGGATTCCAAAAACAGCCTTTGCCAGTCAGTCGACCGATGCCGAACATCTTATCAACCAGGTAGGAGGAACTCCTGTAGTAATCAAGCTGCTCGAAGGAACCCAGGGTATAGGTGTCGTGCTGGCCGAAACTAAAAAAGCCGCTAAATCGGTGATCGAGGCATTCAACGGACTGAAAGCGGATATCCTCATCCAGGAATTTATTAAAGAATGTGCGGGCTCTGATATCAGAGCTTTTGTAGTTGACGGACAGGTAATCGCGGCCATGAAAAGGCAGGGAAAAGAAGGGGAGTTCCGCTCGAATCTCCATCGCGGCGGAGACGGCGAACTGATCGACCTGAGCCAGGAAGAAAAAGATGCCGCCCTGAAAGCCGCCAAGGCCCTGCAACTGAGTGTAGCCGGTGTGGATATGCTTCGCTCCAGCCGCGGTCCGCTCATCCTGGAAGTAAATTCATCTCCCGGACTAAAAGGAATAGAATCATTCACAAAGATCGATGTCGCAGGAAAGATTATCGAATTTATTGAGCGGGAATGTAAAAAGGTTAAATGTTGAGTTTTGAGTTCTAAGTTTTGAGTTAAATGTCTGAAATACTTAGTGGTCAATTTTAACTTAAAATTCAAAATTCAAAATTCAAAACTTAAACAGCATGAGTAATTGCATCAAAATAGGTACCCGTGGCAGTAAGCTCGCATTATGGCAGGCCAATTATATTGCAGATCTGCTGAAAGCCGCAGGAGCGGAAACGGAAATCATTACCATTGAAACGAAGGGAGATAAGATCCTGAATGCCCCTTTTGCCGAAATCGGAACGAAAGGCCTGTTCACCGAAGAACTGGAAATAAAACTTCGCCATCACGAAATCGATATAGCGGTACACAGCGCTAAAGACATGCAGTCGGAACTCAGCGAAGACCTGATGATCCTGGCATTTACGGAACGCGAAGATGCCAGCGATGTGCTGGTGAGCTTTAAAAAAGATATTTCTTTTACCGATAAAAATCTCATCGTCGGGACCAGCTCAACCAGACGACGCGCCATCATCAGACATCATTATCCTCATATTGAACTACGGGATGCCCGAGGCAATCTGCAGACAAGAATGAAGAAGATGGAAGACGGACAATTCGATGCCATGATCCTGGCGTATGCAGGAGTTCACAGGATGAACTATGATGAACACATCGTTCAGAAATTGCCTCTTACCGTTTTCACTCCGGCTGTCGGACAGGGAAGCATTGCTATTGAATCTGCTGTTTCTCTGGCGGATGATAAAAAAAACCTGATCAGAAAAACATTAAACCATGATGTTACGGAAATTTGCCTTTTGACAGAAAGAGCTTTTTTAAGAACTTTGCAGGGAGGCTGCAGCATTCCTGTATTCGGACTTGCCCGCACGGAGGGAGCAAACGTTCACCTGACTGGCGGGGTATTAAGCCTGGATGGTAAAACAATGATCAGGCAGGATATCCGCGGTGAATGGAAAGACACCGAAAAAACCGGCATAGCACTGGCAGAGAAA
>JBJMLY010000308.1:0-4076 GCA_045805025.1 Cytophagaceae bacterium
AGATGACGCATACATTATGTTAAATAGGAATTATTGCTGCCAGAATCGAAATTCATATACACTCTAAACCTGCACATTTAATAAACGAGTTTCCTCCTGAATGACAATTGCAGGCTGAATGACAATTTGAATCGAATGACATTTGAGGCTGTATGACATTTTGAGGATTCGAATCGCTCCGGGTGCACGTTTACTATTACTGTTACTCATTCTGTTTCTGTTACTGTTTTCTGTCGCTGTTACTTTACTGTTTCTGTTATTGTTTCTCTTTCTGTTTACTGTCCGGCAAAACCATAAAAACGAAAGGCCTGAGAATCGAACGGATGCCAGCTAACCGGCCATTGGCACGAACGGCTAAAACCGAATGATCAGGGTATTGCATGGATGAAGACAAATCCGGTCCTTAACCCAGGGAAAAGAAGCAAAAATGAGAGTCCTGAGAATTGAACGGTTGGAGCCTGGACGGACCAGTGGTCGAACGGTTAAAGCCGGAATTTCCGGGCGAGAAAGGATTCGTTCCGGAACGGAAGTATGGTGGAATTTATACCGGTTTTTAAGTAATAAATCAGACAGGATGGATGCATTGGAAAGCTCAGATCGTCTGAAAATAGTAAGTTGGTCATTGGTGCATAGTGGTTTAAAATCAGGGTTAAACATCATATTTAATAACTTCATTATCAATATTTTAATATTATTGTATGTTATATAATTTATATTATGTTAAATAGTAAAATAGAGAATACGGACAAGAATTATGCGTATGATTCCATAGCCATATATCGGGACCTCTCCCGATTAACCAACAGGTTCTCAAGAACATTTTATTGTTCTCCTGGTTAATTGTCTATGGTTTAGGTTTAAATTAGGATACTTTTTACACTAGAAAAATAAAGCCCCGCCCGGGGCCTTATTTTTTTAATACATTTGCAGTCATGAAGGATCATCTTGAACAGATATTAAATAACAATATCACCACAACGCCCACCAAGTTTATTGTCTTGTGTATGGTAGCCGGATTAGCCGGTATTGTCGGCCTCATTATATTCCAGCTGATTAAAATCGGCTTAAAGCGCACCTATAATGCCTCCCGGGAACTGATCAATAAGAAGTTCAGAACGGCTTTTGTCGTTCTTTTTATCGTGGTAGCCATGAACTTTGCTTCCCATCTGCTGGATTTTAAAGAAAAAACGGAGCTGGTCTTGACCAAGGCGCTGTACATCAGCTTTATCATTTCCATGTCCATTCTCCTGGTCGAAGTCACTTCCTTTATCCGGGAATTGATCTATGAAAAGAACCGGATGAATAAGCTGAATGCCATCAGCCGGCGCAAAATCAAAACCCAGATCGACTTTATCCAGAAGGTCGGCTCTGGCTTTATCGTATTCCTGGCCGTATGCCTGATCCTGATGAGCTTTACCCGTATCCGTGAAGTCGGCACCAGCATCATTGCTTCTGCCGGCGTCCTGACGATTATAGCCGGTCTTGCCGCACAGCGCTCCCTGGCCAACCTGATGGCCGGACTGCAGATCGCCTTTACACAGCCTGTACGGATCGACGATGCGGTGCTGGTGGAGGGTGAATTCGGCGAGATCGAAGAGATTTCCCTCACCTACGTGGTTGTACGGATCTGGGATCACCGCCGTCTGGTCTTACCTATTTCCTATTTCATTGAAAAACCTTTTCAAAGCTGGACCCGCGTCTCCTCCGACCTGCTGGCCACCATCGAATTTTACACGGATTATAACGTCCCAATGGAGGTGCTGAGAACGGAATTCAACAGGATCCTGACGGAAAGCAAGCTCTGGGACGGACGGGCGTCAATGCTTCAGATGACGGAAGCAACGCAGTCCAACGTAAAGCTAAGAGCCCTTATGAGCGCCAAAGATGCCTCCACCGCCTGGGATCTGAAATGCCACGTACGGGAAAAAATGATCACCTTCCTGCTGGAAAACTACCCGTACTGCCTGCCTAAGGTAAGATCGGAACCGGCGGTGCAGAAGCCGGAGAAGATAAATTAGTGCTTTGTGCTTAGTGCTCTGAAATGATGGTATCCATACAATGCTTCAACTCTCTTGGCAACATGACAATATAGACCCGTATGATAAAATAAAAAAAGTCCGGATTTTTAAAATCCGGACTTTTTCCTAAGCACTGTGCACAGAGCACTAAGCACTATTACTTGTGTATCACCTCTCCCTCAGGAGCTTTACGGTTCAGGGCTTTGTTGATCTTGTCCATCATATCGGTGGCGTCTTTCTTGTCTCCGTCTTCCTTCGAAGCTTTGTAAGAAGCAGAGGCGTAGTCGTATGATTTCAAGAGGAAGTCCTTGCCTTCTTTTTCGGTTTCTTTACCGGTGGTATGGTGCGAGTGAATGTTTGAATTGGCATTCACGCGGTCAAGCACTTCCTTGCCTTTGTTGTAGTAGATCGAAGCCATATTAAAATTGGCGGTTACGTTGGAGGGATCCAGAGCCAGCACTTTGTTGTAATACTGTATCGCCCTATCGTCCTTATCCAGCTTCTCGTTCATGCTGCCGGCATACAGGTTGTATTCGATGCTGGACGGCTTGACGCTGGCCAGGTATTCAAAGTTTTCCAGAGCTCCCTGCGTATTTCCGGTCTTCACATAATATTCTCCCTGATCCTGCATCAAAGCAACGTTCTGAGGAAAATCGGCCAGGCCTTTTTTAGAGATCTCCAGGGCTTTATTATAATCCTTTTCCTGGGCCGCCATCTGCATCAGCTTCTGGTAGATGTAAACGCTTTTGTAGTTATTGCTAAGAAGGCCTTCTGCATACTTCTTCAGAAGATCGTTTCTTTTCATGTCCTCGGCAGTCCACATAGCATACACATACGCTGTCGTATCTGCCGGCTTCATTTTCTGGGCCAGCTCGAAGTTCTTAATGGCATCATCATACTTGTTGTTTTCATACGCCACGCCGCCAGTATTAATAGCTTCACCCCAAAGCTCATCGAGCTTGCGCTCGGATTGCTTGTAGTATTCTCCCTTGGCCGGATCGAGTTCTTTGGCTTTAAGCAATGCTTCATAGGATTCTTTTAAAGGATCCTGGCTCAGGGCTTTAAAAGCCGGATTTGCGCTGGTGGCCAGGTCGGCATAGATCAGACCTTTGTAATACCATGTTTTTGCCTGAACCTTGGTCTTTTCGTCCAGCGTAGCCAGATCAATCTTCTCCTTGGCCTTATCAAATTCGCCGGACTGGTGGTAAAGCACTGCATGGGTCACAGCTTCCTGTTGCGCATACCCCGCATGCATGAAAATTACCAGCACCAGGGGTAAAAATAGTCTTTTGATCATTTAAATAAACAAGTTAGGTTTATAAACTTAATAACTTATAATTCAGATTCTTATTCTTCCGATACCGGTGCGTCATCCCCTGGCTCCTCACCTGTCTCCGGATCCACATCGCCTTCAAGAATAGTGCCTTCGGGTTTCTCCGCTTTCACATCTTCGTTGATGGCACCGAACCGTTCGATCTTTGCTACGGATGAAATCTCATCGTCTTCATTCAGCCTGATCAGCCTCACTCCTTGTGTAGCCCGGCCCATCACTCTTAAATCAGCCACTTCAATACGAATGGTGATACCGGTTTTATTGATAATCATCAGTTCGTCCTTATCCGTCACTTCTTTAATAGCAACAAGTGCGCCAGTTTTATCGGTAATGTTGATGGTCTTTACGCCTTTACCGCCTCTGTTGGTTATTCTGTAGTCGTTGATATCGGATCTCTTGCCATAGCCTTTTTCAGAAACGACCAGCAGATTGATATCCGGACTGTTCACCGCACAAAGTCCGACCGCTGCCGATAATGCGCCGCCCCAAATGCCGGCAGGAGCGTCTTCGTGCGGTCTTCCCCCTCGCATCTGAGAATCAACCCCGCCGTTTTCGCCCGCCGATCGACGCTCAGCGCAGTGCAGCCAGTCGCGCAAAAATCGTCGATACCGGCCGCCCCGCCGCTCCGTCGCCAAGGGCCGCTGACGCGAACCGAGCCGGTCGACGCATTGCTCGCCCGTCTTTCTGCGGTGGGCCAAAAGCGGCTCGGCGCTGCGATCGGTCAG
>JBJMLY010000309.1:0-7561 GCA_045805025.1 Cytophagaceae bacterium
CGTGAATCGCATCCTCACGAAGCTTTCGCTGCGGCATTTCTGCCGTGTGGTCTGCTTTGATGAAACATTTTTTTATTCTATTTTAATTTTATGATACTGGAAATACTTATTATACTAGGTCTAATTATTATCAACGGAATTTTTTCCATGTCGGAGATTGCCCTGGTTTCCTCCCGGAAGTCAAGGCTGGAAATGCAATCGGAAGAAGGAAATAAAGGTGCCAAAGCTGCACTGGATCTTGCCAATTCTCCCAACAAATTTTTATCCACCGTTCAGGTAGGAATTACGCTCATCGGCATCCTCACAGGCGTGTATGGAGGCGCTGCTATTGCCGAGAGAATATCAGTATTGCTCAAGAATGTACCTTATGCAGGCGCCTATAGCAATACGGTTTCGCTGTTACTGGTTGTCGTAATAATCACCTATCTTTCTCTGGTTATCGGCGAGCTTGTGCCCAAAAGATTAGGTCTTCATAATCCGGAAAAGATCGCTTCCCTTGTCGCCAGGCCGATGAATATTCTTACCACTATTACCTCTCCCATCATCTGGATTTTAACAGTATCCACCGACATTACTTTTAAGCTATTCAGAATTAAGCCCAAAGAAGACAGTGTCGTAAGCGAAGAGGAAATCCGTTCCTTATTATCGGATGCAGCAGAAGAGGGAGAAGTTGAAAAAGCCGAACATGACATTGTTCAGCGGGTATTCTTTCTGGGCGACCGGAATGTGGGCTCCTTAATGACGAATGCAAAAGATCTGGTTTGCATAGACATCAACGATGACTTTGAAACGCAGAAAAAAATAATTTCCGAATCCATCCATACCAACTTTCCTGTTTACGAAGATAATCCTGATAACATCATAGGTGTTTTAAATATCAAGAAACTTGTTCCCGCCATTTTTAAATCGGGCAAATTTGACCTGAAGCCGCTCTTGAATAAACCCCTGTTTGTACCAGAGCACATGAATGCTTTTAAGCTGCTCGAGAATCTGAAAGCCTCCAGAACCCATATCGCCATTGTGCTGGACCAATATGGAGGTGTAGAAGGGGCTGTTACGATCAATGATCTGTTTAAAGCATTGGTGGGCGATCTTTATACAAATACTGAAAAGGAAATCATCAAACGCACCGATGGAACCTGGCTTGCGGACGGCCTCATCTCTTACGACGAATTTCTGAAATATTTTGAGATCGACGAAGACACGATCGAAGAGCATGGTTTTCATACCCTGGCTGGCTTTATTTTATTTATTGCCAACAAGCTCCCCGTTACCGGTGAAAAATTCAACTGGAATAATTTCGAATTTGAGATTATCGATATGGATGGCAACCGCATAGACAAAGTACTGATCAGGAAAGTACATTGATATATTCCCATCACCAACATTGCGAGTCGAGCCGAAATGAATAAGAGCAACAGTGAGCTAATTCCTGCTCTATACTGTTGCTCTTGCTTTATTAGTGGAGATTACCGGAGTCGAACCGGTGACCTCTTGCATGCCATGCAAGCGCTCTAGCCAGCTGAGCTAAACCCCCAATAAGGCTTCAAATATATTGAAATAAATAAACTATTAAAAGGGTGTTCCCGGATAATCTTTATTTAAAAGAAATAATTTTAAGCCTATGAAAGTTGGTCAGGCCATTGCTACTATCAATGCACTCTTCCTCCCGCCAAAACATAAATTACTGCGGCTAATAGCAATAGCGCAAATAAAACAGGTACCCCCAACAAGATTGCAACAAGCCATGAAAGTTTAGGGAATATCAATTTCAGGCATAGCCCCATCAGAAAAAATAATCCCAATATTAACACCCACCAGCCGACATACTCTAATACATCCATGAAATCACCGATATCCCTTTTACTTTGATTCTTTTCAATTGATTTTATTTTCGCTCTGTCCCTTAAACCCCAAGCTTTTACCCCGTCTCTTTTTACAGGTGTGTTATGATAGCTTTGCGGCTTGTCTCCTGCGAGGTTAAAATATGTCTCTGTTGAGTCTTTCGGACTATTTTTAACATTCTCTGTTTCTGTATATTCAGTATTCTTTTGAAACTGAATGGAGACAAAGTTTCTCTCTTCCGATAGGCTATTTGATTTGTTATCCGCTTTTAATTCGGATAAAATACGTCTGCTTTCGAAATGCTGATTTTTTATGGAGCATGACGCCAAAAGGGAAATTAAAAGGAACAGGCTATTTATGAATGTATGTGTTTTCAAAGGAGAATGGGTTGGGTTAAAAAAATTTATTTATTGTTTGATGACGGATTTCCGCCATAAAATTAACTGCTTATTCCCCTTAAAATATCCAGTCGATTCAATGGTGCATCAGGAGATAAAAAATCAGGTATTGTATTTTCCGTTCTTCGTGGCCGTTTAAGAAATTCAACCGGCCATTCGGTAATCCTCTCCTCCGACACATGAATATATTTCCCGGGCTCTGATTCATCAATGTATTCCTTCTGCAGAATTAATGCTATTGGTTCTTCCGCTCCCTTTGTTGCTTTAGAGAATTCCAGCGCTTCGTCGTAGGCTGCAAATACATAATAGTAATCATTTCCATCCTCCAAATCATCTGCGCCATCTTCCGGATGACACCATACCCTATATTCTAATACTTCATCCCAAACATATCCACCTCCGGATTTTGCTGAGGCAGGATAACTTCCAACCAATTCTTTATTTACAGCTTCCGGATATTCTTCCATTTATAGTTAGTATAACAAGATCGTATTTGACTGTCAGTATAAAATACTCTAATCAATGCTAATGCCAGTACGCTTTATAAAAATAAATAAAAAGGCGGGGTTTAAAAGCATGCTGCCTCGATATTTGATCATTAACTTCGCCAGTCAAAAGAAAAGCCCGCAATGCGGGCTTTTCTCAGATAATGATTTTATTATAAATGGTATTTTGAGTAGTACCCTTAATATTCCACGGCCCATTGTGAGATTTTCCAGGCATTCGTTGTTTTCTTACAGCCCCCCACCTTACAGGCATCCGGCGCATTATCGTATATCTTTTGTGAATTAGGAGGAACAGTAATCGTCCATACAATTTCCTGTACCTGGTAACTGATTTTCATGCAGATGTATAGGTTTAGGATATAAAAGCTTATTACTAAGATAATAAATCCGGAGAGAAGACACGCGCTGTATTAAAAATTTAATGCCTTAATGATTGATCTTAATAACAACCGGACCAAACGCCTTGGAGGTGAGCAGCACTTTATCGGTGGGTTTTAGTCCGGCAGCTTCTTCTGCCGTTAACACGACTTTCATGATCTGATTTCCGGAAATAATTTTCGCGACAAAAACTACATCATGCTTTTCGAGAGACACTAGTTCTCCCATCAGCTGAATCTTTCCTGAAATCTCCCGGGTTTGGAAAACTTCGGCGGGTGAACCCTGCTTTACAATTCTGCCGGAATCCAGTTCGATCACCAGATCCGAGAGACGGTAGATCTCTGAGGGTTCATGACTGATGAGTATCGTGGTAAGTCCGAAATGCCTGTGAATTCCTGCAATCTCATTCTGCAGTTTCAATCTTGTTTCATGATCCAGCGAAGACAGAGGCTCGTCAAGCAGCAAAAGCTCCGGCTCTCTCACAAGTGCCCGTGCGAGGGCCACCCGCTGCTGCTGCCCTCCTGACAATGTAGCGGGGCTGCGATGAGCCAGTCCTGAAAGTCCTGTTACCTCCAGCATTTCGGTGATCTTCTTTTTATTCTTTTTATGCGGCAGAACAAACTCCAGATTCTCCAGTACACTCATGTTCGGGAACAGCGCGTAATCCTGGAATACAAAGCCAATCCTGCGCTTCTGCGGAGCTACATCAATTTTTTTTCCGGTGCTGAACCATGTCTCATCAGCTGCCCTGATAATTCCCTGATCGGGCCTGAGCAGTCCGGCCATCATTTTAAGCAAGCTCGTTTTTCCTGCGCCTGATTTTCCATACAATGACACAAACGTTCCTTGTCCGATCTGAAGAGTAATATCCAGCAGCATCGGGCCGTCTGCCGCATGTAGTTTCTTTTTAACCTCTATTTCAAACATGGTTCATATCCTCCTCAGAAATTTTCGGTTAAACCAGAACAGCAAAAGCAGAATCAGGAAGGAAGAGACCACCAGAACCCTGGCATAAAAATCAGCGGCTTCGTAATTCATGCTTTCCACTTCGTCGTATATGGCAATGGAGGCGACTTTGCTCACACCCGGAATATTCCCCCCGACCATGAGCACGACGCCGAACTCGCCTACGGTATGCGCGAAGGTCAGCACAATACCCGAAAGTAGGGCTGGCCTGATATTGGGGATCATGACTTGTAAAAATGTTCTGAAAGGGGAAATCCCCAATGTATAGGAAGCTTCCTTCAGGGAAGACGGCAGACTTTGGAATGCCGCCTGTACCGGATACACCATAAAAGGAAGGCTGTAGAGAACGGAGGCAATAATGAGTCCTTCAAAAGAAAATACAAGACGAAGATTGAAAAAGGTTTCCAAAAAATTACCGAACCAGCTGTTCGGACTGAATGCCAGCAGCAGGTAAAAACCCAGCACCGACGGAGGTAATACCAGGGGCATGCTCACAATACTTTCAATGACCGGCTTAATCCTGGTTCTGGTACAAGCCAGCCAATAGCCCAGCGGGACGCCCAGCAGTACCAGAATGAATGTGGCGATGAGCGAAAGCTTCAGGGACAGAAAAAGAGGCTCCCAGCTATTCATACTTCATGATAAAAAGTTCGGTCGTCTTGAGCAGCCCTTCTACCTCGTTGCCCACAGATAAATTCAGCGCTTCACAGGAGGAGGTGGTAATCACAGAAGAAATCAGCGCTCCTTTGAAATTCAACCGGATCTCCGAAAGCAGCATTCCCTTTTCTATATGGTCAATGACAGAAGCGAACCTGTTACGTATGCTCAGACCTCCGGTCAATCCTTTCGCAATAGAAACTTCGGTCTCCTTGAAAACCATGTAGACCTGGTTCCCTATCCGGATGTATTCTTCCTGCTGACTGATGATCAGCGAAGAGAATGATTGTCCGTGACTACGAAGCGTGACCAGAGAAAGATCTCCTTCCGTTCTGATATCCGATATTTCCGCTTTCAGCTTATTCATTTTGCAAACTGATATCCGTACTTTTTAAAGATCTTCCTCGCTTTTTCTGAATAGAGGTAATTGTAAAAAGCTTCGGCGTCTGCAGCGCTTCTTTCTTTGGAGGCTTTGAGCAAAACCGCGCCCTGCGCAATCGGTTTGTACGATTTTTTATCCAGCTCCATCCATTTTCCTTTACCCTGCATTTCCGGACTCAGCACCACCGATTTTGCCGTAAAGCCCAGATCCGCCGCTTTGGAACTGACGTATTGATTTACTTGAGAAATACTTTCGCCATAGACCAGCTTAGGCTCCGCTTTTTCATAGAGCTTGTAATAATTCATTACTTCAATAGCCGCTTCACCGTATGGAGCTACTTTAGGATTGGCCATCGCGATCACCTTCACTTCGGGCAGCAGCAGCACATTCATATTGAGCAGGTCAATTTCTTTGCAGGTCCATAAGACCAGGCTTCCGTATCCATAGATCTTTGGTTCGTACATAGTCAGACCTTCCTTTTGTAAAACTTCCGGATAGTGCATATCGGCAGAAAGAAAAATATCGAAAGGAGCACGCTCCCGGATCTGAGCGGTAAGCTTGCCGGAAGAGCCGATGACCAGCTCGATATCTTTGCCGGTCTCTTTCTCATATTGCTTTTCGATTTCTTTCATGGCATACTGTGCATTGGCAGCCACAGCGACCATGATTCTTTTCTGCTGGAATATGCTTCCGCTAAACAGGAAAAGGGCGACGATCAGTACAAGTGGTTTTTTCATATGGATTTCCTATTAAGATCTAAAATGTATACTGGAAACCCGTCGCCAGATAAGAAAAATCAGTACCGGCGGTTTTGTCTTTCTTTTTACCCCAGACATAGTGAAGGTTCAGTTTCAGCTTATCTTTATTGATCAGGTAGTTGATCCCTGCATCGTATACCTCCTGGTCGGTTGCTCCGGTGAATGAGTTTATGGAAGGCTTTGTTCCGTAATCGTATGCCATCTGTCCGGAATACATACCCGTCGCCTGAATAATCTTTCCGCTTTTCAGAATAAAATTATAGCCCGCTTTGAATGAATACACACGATCGGTCGTGGCTTGGGTGATATCAGATAAAGGCAAAAAAGAATTGCGGTAAAGCCAGTCATACTCGGCCACAAAATCCCAGCGTCCGTAATTGGCGAGTATATCCACCCCGTAAAAATTATTCTGTCTGAATACTTCAGTTTCTCCCTGGCAGCTCGCGTTTGCTGCAATGGTAATACCTTTTCTTTGTCCGTAGTACGACTGCACATAGCTGAGTTTATACTTATCCATTTCCGGATCGCCCAGGGAGAAGGCTACCCGGGAAGTCAGCATAGGAAACCATCTGGACCCATTTCCTACAATGGCGGGATTAGTCATATCAAAAACTCCAATGTTGTAATTAAAGCTCCAGCCCGTTCCGCGATGAAAGCCTCCCAGGTTGAGACCAGTTTCCCTGCCTGTATTTCTTCCGATCAGATGCGTTCTGGGCTGAAAATTGGGAAGTGATTTTTCAAGCGAAATCACGTTGAAGGCACTCGAGATATTTTCTCTACCCACCTGAGGTCTGAAATATCCTGCGGTCAGATTCAGCATCGGCTTCGGACTCCAGGTCCATATGGCATCCCACAAATAAAAATCGTGATTATCCGGATCGTTGGTATTGCCGTTGCCGGCCGTATTCTTATCACGACCGACGCCATCGTACGCGAAAACCACGAGAAAGCTCAGGTCTTTCCTGAGCTTTCCCCTGACTCCCAGCCTGCCTCTGCGTATATACAGATCATTGCGCTTCTGGTTCGGCGTATTCCCTGCATTTTCAAAGGTGTTCACATCCCACAGTTGCAGCTGCTGGACGATCTCCACATCTTTCAGTTCCAGGACCGGCGGCTTGAGTTCCTTTAACTTCCCTGCAATGTAAGTACTGTCATTTTTATCAGGCGTCTGAGCGTTCAGCAAAGAAGCAGTTGTTAGAAAAAAGTAAAAAAATAAAATGTACCGTTTAAAATTCATGATACTTTTAGATCGTTTTATTTTCGTTATTCCTTTATAGGAATAACGATGGTCAAAAATTAACCGTTGAATATAGCACTTTGTCTGATCAGAAATTTGCGGAAAGCCAGATTCAGTTTCGAAAAATCTCTAATGGCTTTTTCGCCAGCTTCTGTAATTGTGGCGCCGCCCCCGCCCTTACCGCCCGTCTTTGAAATGACCAGGGGCTTTTTT
Source organism: Cytophagaceae bacterium (assembly GCA_045805025.1). Lineage (GTDB taxonomy): Bacteria > Bacteroidota > Bacteroidia > Cytophagales > Cytophagaceae > DATMOV01. The sequence goes on from JBJMLY010000309.1 coordinate 7,341, forward strand.
GATTTCTGATTCATGGATTCGATCAGCTCCCAGGCTTGCCGGTAAGACATTTTCATGGCTTTGGCCGCTTTGCTGATAGAGCCCGATTCCCTGATTTTTATCAGCAGCTCTATACGGCCCACTCCGAGGAAGGCACCTTTACCGGTCTCTACCCAGATTCTCCCCCGAACCTTCCCATGAAACACCTTTACATCTTTTCGCATCGTTATTCCTGAATAAGA
>JBJMLY010000310.1:0-2446 GCA_045805025.1 Cytophagaceae bacterium
CAAACTTATTTTTATAGTCGCAGGATAAATGAGAATCCATTACATTGATCCAGTGCAGCTGGTGTTCCCGCACATATTTCTTCCAATCCTTCGGTTCCCGGTCAATGCTATAGGCATACACATCCACGCCTTTGCTGTAATATTTCTTATACAGCTCGTACAGTTTGGGCGTTTCCTTCTGACAGTGTCCGCAGTTGGGATCCCAGCAATAGAAAATGGTGTATTTAGCCTTTACACCGTGAAGGGTGTGGGGATAATCAAGAGAATCCCATAAGGTCACGTTGGGTATTATTTTTCCAATAAGAAGAGGCTTAAGAATATCAGCCCTTTCCACAATCTTTCTGAGCGTTGCTGTATCTACCCAGAAAGCCTGTTTGGTCTTATAGTATTTTTCTACCATATGTACAAAAACACCGTCAGAGCCCATCAGGTTGGAAGTCTCGTAGGTGGTGGTAATATACCATACCGTATATTTAAAAAGCTCTTTATTGTCCCTGGCTTTGGCTACGATGAGATCTGCCGATTTATTAATCGAATCAATCATCGGAATGGTGAGGTTGGACATATATTCTTTCAGCTTCTGATGGTAGATCGGCGTGCGAACGATTCTGTCGTCGGTAAAATCGATATGATCCCAGAAATGGGCTCTGTAAAAATTGAATTCAAATACACTGTCTTTCCTGACTTTGGCGGCATCTTTCTGCTCCTGGGTAGGCTGGACTATGTCCATGCTGTTATAAATTTTGGCGACAAACGTATTCGGATTATTTTTAACAATGTCTTTGCGGTAATTGATAATCTCCTTATCGATTTCTTCCATTTGTTTGTAAATAGCCGTGGAATCAGCTTTGACCTTCGCTTTGGACAATTCCTTTTTCAGGGAATCCGCTGCTCTGCCTTTTGGGTAAAGGAACTGAAGATATCCATAGAATAATTTATTTTCTGTGGATCCTGTTACTTTCATATGCTTGACATAATCCAGCGTATCGGTTTCAAGTGTAAAGAATTGTTCTGAAACTATAAATTCAAAGTACCTTTTATCGGGCAGAACAGCCATATAGATGCCACCCGGGAGGGCTTCTTTACCATCAAAAACCAGGGATCCTTTTGAATCGATCCTTGCAGTATCTTTCAGATATTGTTTATCTCCAAAATGGTAGGCCAGGTAAACGACCGTATCTTTAAGGCCTTTAATTTTCATCTTAATGGCATAAGCCGGATTTGAAGGATAAGCCTGTAAGCTTGCTCTGCAAGAGAATAGTGCAAGAACACAGAAGGCGAAAATAAGTCTCATCATAGAATTCATTTGATCTTTGGGTATAGGGAATATCCAATATTGTACCAGAAATTAGCACAAAATTAACGATAATAAAAGAAAGTAAGTTTTATAAAAACGAAAAAAGTCTCTCAGGAATTGAGAGACTTTTAACTAAGAGGGTTAAAAAAGTATTAGTTAACTTTTTTAGCTAATTCAGCACCAGCCTTGAATTTTGCAACTTTCTTGGCTTTGATTTGAATAGTTTTACCTGTTTGTGGGTTTCTGCCGGTTCTTGCAGCTCTTTTAGTTACGCTAAAAGAACCGAAACCGATGATAATAACTTTGTCACCTTTTTTCAGGGCTTTAGAAGTTACTGTGATGAAAGAATCAAGAGCTCTTTTTGAATCTGCTTTTGACAATTTGGTTTCTGACGCGATTGCATCAATTAATTCTGCTTTGTTCATTTTGTTTTGGAATGGGTTTAAGCTTAAACAATAATTATTACAATAGTCCCCAAAATTATATTAATTCTCAAACTCTGCAATAACTTATTGATAATTATTATAGGAACCACGCGGATTTCAGAGGGAATCTGTGGATAAGTATTTTACCCCTCGCTCTTTCATCTTAAATATATATATCTATTTTTAGAACCAAACATGGTATATTACGTTACAAAGTAGGTATATTACGTTAGTAAGCCACAAAAACTTTTACGACTATGTATTACGCATTCAATAATTCCAAAGGAGAAGTCAGAAGCCATCTGGTAGAATATCTCCGAATTATCAACGCTGATGGTAAAGAGCATGGCGAAGAAACTAAAAAGTTAATTGAAATTGCGGAGAAGAATGGGATGAGAGGTTCTGAGCTTAAAACTCTGATTGCAGATATAGACTCTGAAAAAATAATTACGCCTTCTAATAATGCGGAAAGATTCGATCAGCTGTTTTACCTGGTAAACTTAGTGGTTGGTGACGACTACCTGCTAAACCACAGTGAATTTGATTTCTGCATTGAAGTAGCCACTAAAATGGGTATCCCTGCGAATAAATCTGCCTCTATCGTAAAAGAAATGCATAATGGCATCAAGCATGAAGTAAAAGAGCCTGAGCTAAATGAAAAAGTATTAGCGATGATGTAATTCATATTTCTATACATCCTGAAAATAAAAAAAGAGGCTTTCGC
>JBJMLY010000311.1:0-6303 GCA_045805025.1 Cytophagaceae bacterium
ATTGGTGTTGTCAATGGCTTCAGGCAGATCATGAAACAGCTGATTCATTTCCGCCTGATTCTTGAAATAGAATTCATCGTTGGGGAATCCGAACCTGAATCCTTTGCCATCGCCTACAGGAGTGCCCTGTAATTCTCCGGTATTTACACAGAGAAGAATGTCATGGGCATTGTAATCTTCACGATCCACATAGTGCGAATCGTTGGAAGCGATCATTTTTACATTGTATTTTTTGGCAAATTTCACCAGCACTTTATTCACCTCGACCTGCTCTTTGAGGTTGTGCCTTTGAAGCTCTACATAGTAATCCTCCCCGAAAAGATCCAGCCACCATTTGAAAATTTCTTCGGCTTCTTTTTCTCCTTTATTCAGAATGGCCTGAGGTACTTCGGCTCCCAGGCAGCAGGTTGTAGCAATAAGACCTTTATGATATTTTAATACAAGCTCCTTGTCGATACGGGGCCATTTGCTGTATAGGCCATCGGTGTATCCCAACGAGCAAAGCTTAGCCAGATTCTGATAGCCTTCCTGATCCTTGGCCAGCATAAGCTGGTGATATCGGTTATCTTTATTTTCCTTGCTGAATACTTTTTTGTGCCGGTCCTCAACCATGTAAAATTCGCAACCAACAATGGGTTTAACTCCTGCTTTGTTAGCCTCCGCCACGAAGCTGAAAGCGCCGAACATGTTACCGTGATCGGTCAGGGCGACAGCTTTCATGTTATCAGCTTTGGCCTTTTTCATCAGCGCGCTGATGCCGGCGGCTCCATCCAGAAGCGAATATTGGGTATGACAATGAAGGTGCGAGAATTCAGGCATTACCTTGGGCGTTTTGAATGATGAATTTTAAATTTGAATGAAGATAAAGTTAGGATTTTTTGGGGAGTAGTTGTCCACATTGTCTGAACCAGGATTTACAGGACTTAAGGATTAACCTGATTTTCAAAAAGCTATCCATAAAATCATCCTTTTAATCGATTTAATCTTGCAAATCCTGGTTCAGACAATTTTTTTATATTTGATAAAATGGATGCAAAAACAGAAAAAGACCTCAACGAGGCGTACCTGGAAATTCAGAAGGGTAATTATGAAAAGGGGATACAATTAACCCAGCGGTATTTAAATTTTAAGGATCAGGAGACTCAGCTTCTTGCTTATACGGTTTCTGCCATTGGCTACTTTGAAAGCGGAAATTATATGGAGGCCAAAGAGCATTATAAGAAATGCGCCGATATGACCAATGATAATCAGGACTGGTTTAACGTCTGTACCTCCGCCACGCTGGCCAAAGATTTTGAACTGGGCTCGATGGCTTTTCAGAAAGCGATGGATCCTTTCTCAAATCAGACCAGCAATATTTCCGGGCCGATGATGACTTATTACTATTCCCAAGCCCTGGCCGATGCCGGGAATTTCAGCAAATGCCGGGAAATGCTGGAGCCTCTGAAAGATCTGTATAAACAGATCAAGATCAGCGACACGCATTATTTAACGACTGCCGGGATGCCTATGCTTCAGAATTTTCTGGATGTGGTGAAGAAAATCTACAATGGCACCAAGGATAAATCCATCGAAGCGATCCTTAACGATCTTTCCTCCGGTATTGATGAGGAAGGCCAGGAAATTATAAAGCAGTTTAAAGCTGAGTTATTAAGAGGCTAGAGACTGGGTTTTTGGAGAAAAAGCTCCAGCAACGGCGAACGGAATAGTGCATCAATAATTCTTTAATTCTGAAAATTCCGATCCAAAAGAAAGAGGCAGACTCATCGTCTGCCTCTTTTACTTGTTCAACCTAAATTAACAAGCCATAGCTAGAGTTTAATAAACTTAAATGCTTTTTGTCCGATTTTCAAAATATACATTCCTTCCTGCAGCTGAGAAATATCAATATTCAGCTTGTTGAAGCCGCTTTGCAGACTTACATTTTCTGATCTCAGCAGACTTCCGGAAGAGGAGAAAATGGAAAGACTCTGCTCTGCTTCCATTAAAGATTCAACTGATAATTCCACACTTTGAACATCAGAAGCCGGATTGGGACTGACCTTTTCCGTTTCCGTGTTCACAGTGGAAATTGCGGCATATCTGGCAGAGCCGCAGGCGCCTAGGTCCTGCCAGGAAAGCCCTACGCCTGTATGTGTATCAGGTTGTTCGCCCTGAGTCCACCATTTAGCCTGGTATGTATGACCATTGTACGATACAGTCATAGGAGGCGTATAAATACCTGCTGCGCTCCATGCTGCTGCTGTGCAGTTTCCCCCCGCCGCTTTTACAGTGATGGATGCTATAGCAGAAGCCGTGCCAGTTGTATTATCATACGCTTTGGCCGTAATGGAATAGGATCCTGCTGCAACACCTGCCCAGCTATAAGAGTATGGAGCAGCTGTTATAGTAGCCAGCAGGGTTGAGCCATTATAGAATTCAACTTTTGAGATCGAGCCATCGGCATCTGAAGCTGTCGCGCTGATGCTTATCGTAGCGGGTGCTGTAAAGTTTGCTCCGTTAGATGGCGAAGTAAGACTGACAGCTGGATTCTGGTTTACGGCAACTCCGTTCACTGTAATAGTTGCAGAGGCAGAAGCTGTGCCGGTAGAGTTATCATAGGCTTTGGCTACAACTGTATAGGAACCTGCTGCAACACCTGTCCAGCTATAGGAATAGGGAGCAGCGGTTTTGGTTGCCAGTAATGTTGATCCGTTATAGAATTCGACCCTGGAAATAGAACCATCGGCATCCGAAGCGTTGGCGCTGATCGTTACGGTCGCGGGAGCAGTGAATGTATTTCCATTACCCGGCGAAGTGAGGCTGACCGTTGGATTCTGGTTTGTTCCTCCCGAGCAAGCGCCCAGGTCATTCCACGGTAATCCCGAACCTACGTTCTGGTCGGGCTGATTTCCCTGAGTCCACCATTTAGCCTGATAGGTATGGTTGTTATAAGAAACGGTAGCTCCGCCATTATAAGCAGCGGCCACATTCCATGCAGGGGCCGTGCATGATCCGCCCGAAGCCGGATTTACAGTGATGCTTGCTGACGCAGATGCTGTTCCTGTTGAATTATCATACGCTTTTGCAAGGATGGTATAGGAACCAGCCGATATGCCTGTCCAGCTATAGGTATAAGGGGCAGCCGTCTTTGTTGCCAGTAAGGTGTTGCCGTTATAAAACTCTACTTTCGAAATAGATCCATCAGCATCCGAAGCACTGGCGTTGATATTAATAGAAGCCGGTGCGGTAAAGCTGCTTCCGTTACCGGGAGAGCTTAGGGTGATGGTCGGGTTTTGATTTGCAGAGACAACATTTACCGTAATGCTTACAGAAGCGGAAGCTGTACCGGTGGAATTGTCGTATGCTTTGGCAGTAATGGTATAAGAGCCGGCTGCTACACCTGTCCAGTTATAGGAATAAGGAGCAGCGGTTTTGGTGGAAAGCAATGTAGAACCATTATAAAATTCAACCTTCGAGATGCTTCCATCGGCATCCGAAGCGTTGGCGCTGATGTTTATGGAGGCAGGTGCAGTAAAGCTTGCCCCGTTGCCTGGAGAAGTGATGCTTATGGTTGGATTTACGTTGGCAGGCGGAGTACCTCCCAGCGCTTTTACCTTGGTATCGATTGCAGAAAGCAGCGAGTTGGCTCCGGTAGCATCCTGAGAAAGCTCCCAGATCATAATTCCTCCCGCGGAATTCCAGGCAAGCTGGGTTTTGGATTGTATGGTTGGAATGCCATTGTAATAATCAGAGCCGAATTGATCGCTGTTTGGGTTGGCTCCGTTTGCCACTAATACATTAAATCCATTCCAGCTTGGTCTGGCATAGAATGGAACACCAAGGATAAGTTTATCCTTCGGACAACCTCTGCCAATCCAGTAATTGATGGCAGATTGCGCGAAATTATAGGAAGAGTGGTTTGCCTCTGAGCCATTGTCGTATGCCATCACATTTAAATGATCTACATAACCGAATACAGATGCAGGAATTCCTCCGCCTGAATAGCTGTCGGCAGCTATGGCAGCACTCAGTCCCTTGCCCTGAGCATGCAGACTCGCGGAGAGCTGCTGCATCAGAGCGGCGAAATTGTTGGAGGAAGCTCCGGCATCCGGATATTCCCAGTCAATGTCCACACCATCCAGGTTGTATGTGCTGACCAGGTTCATGGCTGCGTTCACAAAGGTGGCTCTGCTTGTTGCCGAGGCAGCAAGTGCTTCGAAAGTGGGGTCAAGCGGTGTTCCTCCATCGCTCCAGCCTCCGATGGCTATAAATACTTTTTTACCGGCTGCATGGGCGTTGGCCACGATCTGCTGAAGCATAGCCGGATTATCGATTGGTTTCAGACTTCCATTGGAAAGCGGAAGAGCGAAAGCATAGTTGATGTGGGTAAGCTTGGAATACTGAATAGCCGAGGCTGAGCCGGCCCAGGATGGGTGATACCCTACCACTTTGAATTGTCCATAAGAAACCGAAGTCCCCATGGCCAGCCAAAGTAGTAAAACGATTTTAGAGAGAGTTTTTGTCATTTTATTTAGTATAGTTAGGATTAATTGCATTGCAACTTAAGTCTAGCTATACTATAGTTCAATTAATTCTTTAAATATTTAAGTTTATTTTTATTACATGGTATAAAATAAATAATGATTGTAATTTTGCAAATAATTGATTTATAGGTTATTATTTAATTAAAAAAAGTGTTTTTTAATTACGACGTAGATAGAAAACAATTTATATGAATGCTAAATTTAGGGATGAAGGGAGTCAAAGAAGAGGGATTTTTTGTAATGCCGGAATTGTAATTTTATTTGATTCAGGATTTCCGGCCTCTGAATAAAAATGAGATAGGGAACGATGATAAATAATGGGGTTGTCGTTAATCTGTAAGACTCCCTCCCAAATATTCTTTTTTGAGAATTACAGATTTACCGCAATCTATAATGATTTCTCTTTTATAGGAACTAATGAGTGTCAAAATGATCAGCGCAATTGCGAAGCCTACAATGAAAGCGATAAGTCCGGCTCTGAATGTAATACGTTTATGACAGCAAAAATCAGCGTGTAAAAAATTAAGGTAGCATTTGAGCCGCGGAGAATAATTTTTACCCTATCATTCTTATAGAAGATGTCGAAGTCTTTACGACGTTTCGAGTAGAGGAATTAATAAACCTCATGAATAACTGCTAATAATCTTTTTTTCAAAGCACAGTGCACTGAACACAAAGCACCAAATTATGGTTGCTGCATATAGGTTTTAATATTCTTGATAAGCTGTCTGATCTTGTCATTTGTCTGGGTTTTTATGGATGCCCAGCTATTCAGGCTTAATGCGTTCTTGGTGCATTTGGGTTCTTTAAGCTCCAGTTCTCCTCCGCTGCCGTTCTTACCGGTATGTACGAAATCGGTAATGGTGATCTTATACTTTCCGTCCTTGCAAGCGATCGTTAAGATATAGGATACATTGCCGTTATCGTTTTTTCCTTTCACGGGGCCTGGATAGGTAACAGCCAGGTCTCCTGAATAGCTATAGACGCCTTCCGCTTTGTTATCGATCTTGACACCTTTGCCAAGCTGATTAAGATCCTTGGCTTTCATATACAGCTGATCTTTTTTGTATTGAGGCAGTTCAACTACTTCGGTATAAATAAATTTTTTACTCACCGAATCATAAGGCATTGGCGTCTGGCCGTAAGTGTTTAGTGAAATAAGACTGATAAGGAATAGGTAGATCGTTTTCATAGTAGTATTTTTAGAATGTTAATGTCAATAGTCATTGGTCATTAGCTTTATCTAATACAGTTCCTTAATGACAGGTGTCAAATGGCCAATGACTTATTATTGATAATACACGGTTACACTGCAATTGCTGTTCCTGCCTTTATCATCGCTGCAGGAAATTTTATTTTTACCTTCCAGAGGCTTAAAAAAGACCTTTTCTGTTGCCCCGGCTGATTTATAAAATTTGTCGTTAATATACCAGTGCACTTTTTTGACCTCATTCTCAGGATTGCATCTGAGTAAAATTTCCGCCGGCTCTTCTTTGTCCATTATGTATTCCTTGCCATTTAATGGAGAAATAATCCTGGGTGCCTGTCCGGCAAATATACGTGAACAATTCACATTGTGTTCCGGAATTACTTCAAAGGACATATTTTCCGAGCGGTAATAGTCAATAAGCTCGGGAGCTATATTGGGATAGAGCTTTTTCTTAAATCCCTCTTCCGGCAGGCAGTTCGTGCAGTACGAATAATGTCCGTCTGCAGTGGTCCATACATTTTTCAGGTGATCACATTTATCAGCCGGAGAAACATCGGGGATATAATA
>JBJMLY010000312.1:0-10062 GCA_045805025.1 Cytophagaceae bacterium
TACCAGCGCGGTGCAGAGTATAACGGCGGTTGTTCTTCCAAAAATATAAGATATAGTCGGACTGGAATTCATGCGGAAGCTGGTTATGAAATATTCGATCACAACCGTCAGGATAACAGGAAGAACAGCAAAAAGAATTGTTTTGGTTTTCATAGATTAAAAAGTAAAATGCAGAACAATCTGGAAAGAAAAAACGGGAAAGTAATAGGAAGGGTAAATTTTTTTCGGGCTGATCTGCCTGGTTTTATTTTATAATCGTCAGGTGAATAATCTTCTTACCATTCACCACAATAGCATAGTATCCCGTATCGGCAAGGCTCCCATCGGTTTTCGTTCCATCCCAGACGGCGGGTGTGTTGAGCTCGCGGATCAGATTTTTTCCTGAATCGAAGATGCATACTTTTCCTGCATCCTGGATAAAATAGCTGTCCATTACCCCATCTCCGTCGGGTGACATGACCGGGTCACAGCCGGAAGGTGTTTTTACGGTAAATTCTTTATCCGCTTTGCACATTCGGCTGTCGGCAAGAATTAATTTATAAACTCCGGGCGACACGGTATTAAAATCAGGCGATGCGGCATATACCGTATCGGTTTTCGCGACTGGAACGATTCCATAGGTAAAAGGTCCGATGCCTCCGGCGGAAGTCAGAGAAGAGAAGTTCAGGTTTGTTCCGTCCGTGCAGCTCTGCGATATCGTGTTCATCGTGAATCCGTTCAGCTCGACGCAAGGCTTTATCTGCAGGTGTGCTGTCGTCGTCTGCAGAGTAAGCAGCGGCAAACTTTGATTGCTGATCACCACTCTATAGTCGCCGGAATCGGAAGCAAGCAGAGAAGAAAATACGCGGATGCCGGTCTGGTTGCTGTCCAGCAATAGTCCGTTCCTGTACCATTTGTACCAGTCGGTGCTAAGGCTCTGATCGATATTCAGGTTGATGGTCAGCGCATCTTTCTCTCTCAGGGAATATGAAGAAAGATTGATAGGATTCTGCGGACTGTATGCAAAGCTATTGAAACCGGCCATTGAAGTAAGCGGAAGAATATCTTCGAAGGTCAGAAAGTTGTCTATGAAGCTGACCATGGTCAGCGGCTTATTGGTCAGGACAGGCAGTTTAGTCAGTGCATTATCAAATACCTGGAAAACTTTCAGCTTGGTATTTCCATCCAGCCCTGAAAGATCTCTGATCTGGTTTCCCCAGGCAAAAAGCACATCCATGTTCGTAAGGCCGGAAAGCCCTGGAATTGTATCAATGCCCGTCTGATGCACATGCAGCTGCTTCAGGTTTGTGAGCGTGGAAAGATCGGGCAGTGGTGCTGTCAATGGGTTGTTCCCAAGATCGAGGATCTGCAGGTTGGTAAGTGCAGCCACCGGAGGAAAAGAGCTTAGCTGATTATTCTGACAGTATATATTCACCAGGGCGGTCATTCCGGCGAAGGAAGGAAGACTGGTAAGCTGGTTGTCCTGTACCTGGAAATCCCAGAGACTTGTTGAAGCCGACAACGAAGGAATGGAAGTGAGCTGATTATTGGTTACATAAAAATTGCTAAGCTGTGTCAATCCTGGAATGGGTGGAATGCTGCTGAGCTTATTGAAATTCAGGTTTAGAATGCTGATGCCGGTGAAATATTCGATGCCAGAAGCATTGCTGATGTTTGCATTGTTCAGACTAAGCGTGCCGGTGAGGGCACTGGCGGCTGAAATGTTCAGATCGTTGCCGCTCATGACTGAGGGGTAATCGGACAAAAGCTTATTACGGAGGTTGGTATCAGGCAGCACAAATACCTGGGCCTGTCCGGCTGAAAACAGGAAGAGACTCCATAGTACGAGCAGTACTGCTTTCAGCATAATGGAAGATGCCCGGTATAGATATATTTTCCTCGACGTTTTCATCGGATCACCGTGATCTGAATGGTTGATGTTTTTCCTCCTGTAAATTCCTGGATGCAGGTGTACATTCCGATATCGGCAATGCCGCCGTTCATGTCCGTTCCGGTCCATTCGCCGCTTTCTCCGCTGCCGAACCTGCCTTTAAATATAACGATTCCCGAGTGATTGTAAATCGTGAACCTTCCGGATTCTCCATCGGAGAAAGGAATTTTTACGATTTCGCCCGCATCCGGGTTGAGGCTGAACGATTTTTTTACCGTACAATTTTTCGAAGCAATGATGACTTCCCGTTTCACGGAACAACCCGCCTGGTCTTTCATAATGATGGTATACATTCCTTCCGGCAACTCGTAGAAATTGCCCGAGTTTGATTCTTCGCCCGTCGTGGCCATCATAAAAACACAGGAACCATGGGCACCCTGTATACTGCTCTGTCCAATCTGTATACTTCCTTTGGATTCTCCCTGACAGGTGGCATTCGCTACTGGTCTGAACGATAGATTGCAGGCAGTATTTTGCTGTTGCTGGTTATTCTGAACCGTAATACCGGCTTGAGGCTGCACGCTTTTGCTGAAGCTGGAATCAGGATCTTTGCTGATCTCGTCCGTGATCTTAAATTGATCCGGCGTATGGGTAAGAACTGAATCCTGTTGAGCGATTATGGTATTGCCCTGGTCGGAAGAGATTTTTTGAAAAGATTTTTTGGAAGGATCCTGAGATGGAACATTTATTTCAGGATTTGCTCGAACAGTATTACTATTTGTATTCTGCTGCAAAGAAATTGTATCAGATTTATCCTGCTTTCCAAGATAGAAATAGGCAGCCGTACACAATCCAAGGAAAAGGATTGTCCCTCCTGCCCAGCCTTTAAACCTGTTTTTATTTTTCAGATCAAGCTTCGCGATATCTTCGCTCATCCTGTCCCTCAGCTGATCCATACCCGCACCGATCACCACGCTGTTCACAAGCCTGGCGGTTTCCACTTCTTCTGCAAAGGAAGCATCGTTTTTGATCTTATCTTCCGCCAATGCCTTCTCCTCCCCGCTCAGGGAGTCCTGCAGGTAGCGTTCAATCAGATCAAACCGTTCTCTTTCTTCTTTCAATTTCTTAACAGGTTTACTAATTCTATATCGTCCTTGACCAGCTTTGACAGGTATTGCTTGCAGCGGTAATGATTGCTCTTGGCTACATTCTCGTTGCTATAGCCCATCTTCGCGCTGATCTCTTTCATGCTCAATCTTTCATCAATGGCGAATCTGAGTATCTTCTGGCATTTTTCATCCAGTTTTTCAAAAACTTTTCGCATCGCCGCTGATTTCTCTCTTCCGATCAGGTCTTGCAGGTGATCGCCTTCTTCGGCATATCCGGTCTCCTGACTCAAATCCTTCACCTGTATTTTCTTTTCTCTTCTTACCTTGTCAATCCACAGGTTACGGGCCACGGTGAAAAGGAAACCATCCACATCCAGCTCGTTTTTATATTTATTCATCTTCACCTGGTTGAAAAAAATGATGACTGCATCCTGAAATATATCGTTCCCGTCTTCCACCGAACCCTGGTTCGCCATAATATATTTTCTTATTTTTTTCAGAGGCTGATCGTACAGATAAGTCAAAGCGATATCATTACCTCCGTTCCGGATGCTTTCAATAATTTTTAAATCATTTTTATTCACAGTCACAGACTCTACGATTTGAAATTCAAAAAGTAAACAGTAGTTTCACCCTTTTATTTATAAGATAACCAGATTTTTTATAAAATATCAAAGAAATTACTTGTGCTCAAAAAATGCCTTTATACCAGCTTCCTGCTTGCTTTGGCATTTCCCCATGCCCTGCAAGGCCAGGCGGGCTTTACGGTACCGGATTACTTTGACCAGTTTTTCAATAATTATTATTTCGTAAACCCAGCCAATACGGATAGTTCTTACAAAGTAAGCATCAAGGTGGCCGATAAATCCCAGATCGGGCTGCTGCAGGGCGTAACTAAAATATATGGAGATGCAGACCTACGCCTGAATACAGGACGCCGCCAGGTATTTCACTTTCTAGGTGTTCAGGCGATCAGCAGTAAAGAAGGAGAATTCCTCAGGCGCAGCAAGCTGTTTGCCCGATATTCCTGGCGATCTGCCGTTTCAGAAAGGGCATCTTTATCAGCCGGCTTGAGCCTTGGCTTCGTAAATTATGCATTCAGTTCTTCCCAGGCCAGCGCCGGCGGTTCCGCCACAGCGCCCGATGGCAGCGCAGGGATCTGGTACCTGCGTGAAAAAATGTCTGTCGGAATTTCAGTGCAGCAGATGTTCAAAGGCAAAGTTCAGCCAATACAGCAAACCTTCGAGCTGAACCCACATTACAACCTCAACATCAACCGTCTTTTTAGGCTGAGTCCTTCTATGAACCTGAACAGCCATTTCATGTCGGGCTTTCAGAAGGGACAGCGCACGGCTTTATCGCTGGCAGCGCTTCTGGAATTGCAGAACAAGCTGGAGTTTGGAATGAACTACCGTCATGGAAGAAGCCTGGCTTTTATTGCCGGACTGAAAAGGATATCCATAGGCTCTTCGGATTTTTCCCTGTATTTCTCTTACCTGTCCGGAATAACACGTATTGCGCTTAATGACAATGCGATTGAACTGTTTTTAAGCTTTCAGAAATAATTTTTCTTTTTGCTGTTTACTTTTTAATTCTCCCTTCGTAGCGGTTCTGATTTATGATCATTCTCCACTGAATGATTATCGATCAAAAAAACTCTAAACTCTCATTCAATGAAAACAACCACACTCTTAACCCGGGCTTTGGCCTGCCTGGTTTTTTTGTTCATCAGCGCCAACTACACCTACGCCCAGATTGGAAAATGCAAAGGCAAATACCTGGGTAACATAATCCAGAGCAGCACGACCAGTGGTTCTGGAGTTAATTACACAAGCTATTGGAATCAGGCTACTTCAGAGAATGGTTCTAAATGGGGTTCTGTAGAAGGCTCGCAGGGAAATTATAATTTTGCCACATCCGACGCAGCGTATAATTGGGCAAAAAACAATAATGGATTGTTCAAATACCACAATTTTGTGTGGGGTTCCCAAACTCCATCCTGGGTTAGTTCGGCCAGCACCGCAACCATCACCGCCGCGATTCAAAACTATATTAAGGCATGCTCTACGCATTATACTCCTATGGGAGGACTTAAAATGATTGACGTATTGAATGAGCCTGTAAATACCGCCATGCCTGGGAATATGAAAGCCGCGCTCACTGCAGGATATCAGGCTGAACCAGCCAATGCCAACGATAAAAACAATCAGTACGGGTGGGTGATCTGGAGTTTCCAGCTAGCCAGAAAGTATTTCCCGAATGCCACCTTATTGATCAACGAGTACAACGTTGAAATGAACTGGAATAACTGCAGGGCACCTTATATCGCCATGGTGAATGCCGTAAAGAATGCTCCGAACCTTACCGATGGAAGCAAAAACCTTATTGATGGCGTGGGACTTCAGTGCCATGGCGTCGATAATCTGACCGCCGCTAATTTTAAAGCCTGTATCGACGAAATCTGGACAAAAACCGGAGTGCCTGTACACATTACAGAATTTGATCAGGCTGCCAATCCGAATGAGGCGAAACAACAGTCTGTCTATTCTACCCTGATTCCGGTAGCTTGGGAACATCCTCATGTGGCAGGTATCACCCTATGGGGCTATGTACAAGGTACCACCTGGATAAATGGCAACGCCACAAGCGGCCCAGGTGGAACGGACTCAGGTCTTCTGTATAGCGCAAACTATGCTGCCAAACCCAATGGCGAGCGTCCGGCCATGACATGGCTGAAACAATATATGAGTTCGCAGGCCAGCCTGACTTGTTGTCCGGCCCCCGCACCTTTTGGCTCCTGCACAGCAGGCACTAATATTCCTCCTACTGTTTCGATTAGCTCTCCTGCCAACAATGCCGCCTTCACTGCTCCGGCTTCGGTGACCATCAGCGCTTCAGCGGCCGACGCTGACGGCACTGTAAGCAATGTTCAATTCTTCAACGGCACTACCTTACTGGGAAGCGATGCGACATCACCCTACAGCTTTGCCTGGACGAATGTGGCTGCAGGAACCTATACCATAACGGCTAAGGCCACGGACAATAGCGCCGCTGTGACTACTTCGACTGCCGTGACAATTGTTGTCAGCGCTCCAAATACACCGCCGACTGTGAGCATTACTTCACCGGCCAATAATGCCAGCTTCACGGCACCGGCTACCATCAGCATTGCGGCTACAGCAGCTGATGCCAATGGCACCGTGAGCAGCGTACAATTCTTCAGCGGCACTACCCTTCTCGGCAGCGATGCCACTTCGCCTTATACTTTCTCCTGGACAAATGCAGCAGCGGGAAC
This sequence comes from Cytophagaceae bacterium, assembly GCA_045805025.1. Taxonomy (GTDB): domain Bacteria; phylum Bacteroidota; class Bacteroidia; order Cytophagales; family Cytophagaceae; genus DATMOV01. Next base: position 6,275 of record JBJMLY010000312.1, read on the forward strand.
CTATTCGCTGACGGCAAAAGCCACCGACAACAACGGAGCGGTTACAACATCGTCTGCAGTAAGCATTACTGTAAATCCGGCACCGGCAAATAAAATACCTTCGGTATCGGTAACAGCACCACTCAATAATTCTTCGTTCACAGCTCCTGCCAGCGTTACCATTACCGCTGCCGCTGCGGATTCAGACGGCACCGTGAGCAAAGTGGAATTCTTTAACGGACTAACGCTGCTGGGTTCAGACTTGAGTAGTCCGTATTCATTCGACTGGACTTCGGTACCTGCGGGAACCTATTCAATTACAGCCAAGGCTACGGATAACAGCGGAGGCGTAAATACATCTTCCGCCGTTAGCATTGTTGTGAATCCCGGCGTGCCTAATAAAGCCCCTCAGGTTTCGCTGACAGCACCTGCGGCTGCGAGTGTTTTCACAGCCCCCGCCAGCATTGCTATCACGGCCATTGCTTCGGATTCCGATGGAACAATTACATCCGTAAAATTCTTTAATGGAAGCACACTGCTGAGCACCGACGATGTAGCTCCTTACAGCTTTACGTGGAGTAATGTAGCAGCCGGCACCTATTCAATTACCGCTACGGCCACCGATAACGGAGGCGCGGTTACCACATCTTCTGCAGTAAGTGTTACCGTAAATCCTGCTCCTAACCAGGCTCCTTCGGTGAGTATCACAGCTCCTGCCGCCGGTGCTGCCTTTACAGCTCCTGCCAGCGTTTCTATTACCGCATCTGCTTCGGATGCCGACGGAACGGTCAGCAGCGTTCAGTTCTTTAATGGTACAACCCTTCTGGGAAGCGATGCAAGTGCGCCTTACAGCTTTAGCTGGACCGGCGTGGCTGCAGGTACCTATTCGGTTACGGCTAAAGCGACGGACAACAGCGGCGCTGTTACTACCTCTGCGGCAGTAACCGTTACCGTTACGGCTGCTCCGGTCGGTGATGTGATTGGCCCGGACTGCGGAAAAGTCAACAGCACGATCAGCTTTGAGCTGAATGCTAACAGAAGAAATTCAGCGACCAGCTACGCCTGGTGGTTCCAGGGTTCTACCCAGAAGATCACTCCGGTGGCAGGTACTCCTTACAAAGTCGATATTCAGACCGGTCCTTATTTTACAGGCGGCCAGGTTTGTATCGGCGTCAATTACAGTGTAGCACCCTATTCAGCAACCTATTGTAAAATGATCAATGTATGTTCACCTTCGCTCAGATCTGCCGTAGTGAGTCTTGCAGAATCAAGCGTGACACCAAATCCTTCGACAGAGTCGTTTACTCTGACTGCGGCGGAAAATGTAAGCTCCTTTAACATTCTGAATGATCTGGGACAAGTCGTATTGCACGGCAATGATATCTCAGAAGGTGCAAGCCTTAGCATTGGACAACAATTGCCTGCCGGTTTGTATGTAATGCTGATCCAGTACTCCAGCGGAAGAACAGAAATTAAAAAGATCCAGAAGTTATAATTGGTAGTAAGTTTAAGGTTAGCAGTGAATGGCGAAAGCTGTTCACTGCTTTTTTTATTTGAAAAAATCATTGCACAACTAATTCCGTGCCCATGATCCACTTCTTCATCAGCTTTTCGTTCCCGGTGATATTGCAGAGAACAAAAACCTTGGAATCATTCAGAGCCGCTGAATCCAGGGCCTTTTCCCGGACTACCGCCACTGGATCCCTATAATTTGAGTGAATGAAGAACACTTCTCCTTTCTCGTAGAGCAGGAAGCCAACATGAAAGTCAAGTCCTACGACGTATAAGCCATCTTTTAAGGATTTTTTTGATCTGGCAATAAAATCGTGGGCGCTGATATCCCGGTAGCTTCTGACCGAATCACCGGCACTCAGAATTTTCACGATGGCTGTAGAATACTTCTGAGCAAGCTTGAAGCGGTTTAGGTTAAAGCCAGAATGCTTTAAAGGAGTCGAAACAAAATACCCGCATGCCACCTTCCCTTCCCGGGGTTTGTCGGTATAGCCGTTAAAATCCCAGCCCGTATTGTACCAGTGCGGAAAGACCGAATCGAGCAGAGATGCTTTCAGGTAATTGCCAGCTTCCAGAAGCACTGTTTTCTTTGCGCTGTCGGAGCTGGCTGCATCATATTTGCTTTTAAAATGATTTCTCTGAGTATTGATGGAGGATTTGACAGCATCGTAATTTCCCGCAGGCGGCAGATGGTGTTTCCCACTTGAAAAACCACAGGCAGTAAAAATAAGGAGAGTAAAAAGTGCTTTGTACATAGGTTATGATTTCAGGCATAACGAAGGAATTTGAAAAAGATACAGTATGAAGAGAAATATTTATTGAAAGTCATGGTTGATGAGAACGAACCCTGAAATTAGTTTCTCATACCTGATGACGACAGGGTAAATTCACTCCAATGTGGCACGCTGGCCGTCATCCTGAGGAACGAAGGATCTCGTTTCTTTTTATTAATAGTACTAGCCAGTTCGCGAAGCCTGCAATTTGTACCTTTTGCAGAATTACTTTAAATTGATAACGGATCCATATACCCTGGCATATGCGTAAAATAGTATTTTCTCTGCTGATTGTTTTGCCCCTCACCCTATGCACTGCTTCATTTTTCGCGGCAAAGCCCAGCTATCGGATTTTCTTCGTACAGGATAACATAAGAACTGAGGTATTCTATGATGATAAGGTCCTTGAGCTTCGAAAGGCACCTTTTAAAATTGAAGTCCATCTATATAATATCGAAGGTGTTTTTACAAGCATATCGTATGTGCCGAGCTATTACAATGTGCCTGAAAATAAAAACTTCGTAAAGCCGGAAGATATCGGTCCCATGTGCCAGGCAGAAGATAACAATAACAGCGACCTGGATATTTTAGTTAACAATGAAACTTTTTGTTATTGGTATTATGACCGTAAAGACTCACTATGCCGGTTTGATAAAGGGGTGCAGGAAAAAGCTGATCATGCGGAAGGAACGATGAGCGTGGAAAATCTTTTTGACCCAGATAAGCAAAGTGGTATTCCTGTTTCGGAATTTACCCAACCTTTGTTTTTTGTTTTTTTTACTACAAAAGAAAATAAGCAAGGACTATGTACTAAAATACTTGAGCGAAAGAAAATCAAAATCACTTTTCGTTAGACCTCAGTTCCACTTCAACCCGGCCCTGCTCTTCCAGTATTCAGCAGAAGATTCTGCCAGACCCGAAAGTGTGGTCAGGTCTTTTTGATCCATATTTACAGACTCTGCCTTCAAATTCGATAACAGCTGCTTCTCCGTGCTTGCACCGCTCAAAACAACAGAAGCCCAGGGCTGCGCAAGCGCAAAAGCCATACACAAGGCATCAATACCGGTATTATATTTTTCTGCTAATGTGTTCAGTACATTCATCTTGTCCCCGCAGGCCGGATCCTGGTTGCGTTCTGTAAGACGTCCATTAGCCAACGCTTCCTTCACGATAATTCCCATGCCTGTCGAAGCAGCTTTTGTCAGCATAGCGGAGCATGATTGCTCCAGTACATTCCAACTTACCTGTGCGGATTGAAAAAGATATTCGCTGACAGTCTTTATTGTAAGCGCCTTCTCCAATGTTTCACTTTGCTGTTCTCCGCTCATTGAGAGGCCGATAATAATTCCGGAATTTCTGAGCTGCCAGAGTCTGTCCAGCACTTCCTGATTATCCAGCACTCCGCTTTCCAGGGTGGCTGAGTGAATGTGGTAAATATGCAGTCGTTTGTTCAGAAGTTCCGAGGACTCTTTCCATTGGCGATCGAGCACGGACAGACTATGCTCCTTAATCTCATGTTTATCA
>JBJMLY010000313.1:0-4099 GCA_045805025.1 Cytophagaceae bacterium
CGCCGGCACCGTCGCCGAAGATGATACAGGTCGTTCTGTCTTTGTAGTTGATGATGGAAGACATCTTATCGGCGCCTACCACGAGTACTTTTTTATATTTGCCCGTCTCAATGAACTGAGAGCCGGTTACGAGTCCGAAGAGAAAGCCTGAGCAGGCGGCCTGCAGGTCATAGCTGAAAGCATGTTTGGCACCTACCATTTCGCAAAGCAGGTTTCCTGTGGCCGGGAAAATAAAATCAGGTGTGGTGGTGCAGCAAATGATCAGATCAATATCCAGCGGGTCTGTATTGGTTTTCTTCAGCACTTCCCGGATGGCTTTTTCAGCCATATGAGAAGTACCCATTCCTTCACCTTTCAATATTCTTCTTTCTTTGATACCGGTACGGGAGAGAATCCACTCGTCGTTGGTATCCACCATTTTCTCAAGCTCTTTATTGGTAAGTATATAATCCGGAACATATCCACCCACTCCGGTAATCGCTGCTCTGATTTTACTCATGAATTTTTATTAATTAATGAAGTGCAAAGATATTTAAACTTTTGAGACTTGCCAGAACAGGAATATTCGGAGAGGTTCAAACGGGAAGATTAGTTATACGTACTCTTGATTTTTTCGGAAATTCCGGAATCTACCAGCTGAACAGCCTGATTAAGCATATTCTTGATTGCCAGGGGAGAGGAAACCCCGTGTCCGATAATTACATTTCCATTTACTCCAAGGATGGGACTACCGCCTACCGAAGCATAGTTGAAAAGATCAATGAAAGAGTCCTTCAGATTTCTGTGATCCATGAGGTCGTAGAACGATTCTGCCATTTTCAGCATTACGTTCCCGGTAAACCCGTCACAGACAATTACATCGGCCTTGTCGTTAAAAATATCGCGGCCTTCTATGTTTCCTATAAAGTTGATTTTTGTATTCGCTTTTAAAAGCTGGTGTGCAGCCTGGGTAAGAATATTTCCTTTTTCTTCCTCTTCACCAAGGTTCATAAGTCCGACCTTAGGATTTTTAATATTGAAAACGTATTGGGAATATAAGGATCCGATCACTCCGAACTGCTCCAGCATTTCGGGCTTACAATCGGCATTAGCGCCCACATCGATCACAATTCCGTATCCTCCCGCTTCTTTGGGAAGGTAGCCGGCGATGGCCGGGCGGTGAATTCCGCTGATTGGTTTGATGGTGAACATAGAGCCTACAAGCATGGCTCCGGTATTGCCTGCGCTGCAGAATGCATCGGCTTGCTTTTGCATCAGCAGGCCAAAGCCTACTGCAATGCTGGAATCTTTTTTCTGGGTAAAGGCTTTGGCGGGATGCTCATTCATCTCAATGACTGAATCCGCATTGATGATCGTGAAAGCATCTTTACTTTCGTTCAACGCCTCGAGCTGGGATTTGATAATAGATTCCTTGCCAATAAGAAGAATATTCACATCGGCAGGAAATGACTTTTTGGCTAATATTGCTCCCTCTATTATTGCCTTAGGAGCAAAATCACCGCCCATTGCATCTAATGCAATTCTCATCTCTTACTTATACAGCTAGTTCTTTTTCAACCGCCAGTTTTCCTCTGTAGTGTCCGCACTCAGAGCATACTCTGTGATACAGAACAGGAGCACCGCAATTAGAGCATTCCATGAAAGTGGAAGCAGTAGCCTTGTAGTGAGTTCTTCTTTTGTCTCTTCTTGTCCTCGAAATTCTATGCTTTGGATGAGCCATTGTATTGTTATTAAATTAATTGTTGTTCTTTTTTAACTTATTTAAAATCTCCCAGCGGGGATCTATTTCTTCTTTTGTTTCTTCTTCAGGCTTTTCTGCCTCTGTGGTGTATATGAGAATAGTTTCTGCGTCTTCCTGGTCGTCTTCCGTAACAAATCTAGGATGCAGCTTCTTCATCGGAATGGCCAGGCCTATGAATTCATAGATGTACTGAGCCATATTCAATTGCTGCAGATCCTTAGGAATGGTCATGATCTCATCGCTGATTTCACTGAATTCCTCTGCGTACTTAAAGATCAGCTTATTCTCCTGATCAATCGGAAACTCGTATTTTTCCAGACTTCTGTCGCAGGTAAGCTCTACTGTTCCCTGCATGTGAAAGTAAGACTGAATAAAGGTCTCCGATTTATCCAGCGTAAGCTTTACCCGAAGACTGCCTTTTTCAATCAGACTATTCTCAAAACCCTCAAAGAAAGAACTATTTATATCATACTCATAATCATGTTTTTGATTGCTGAGTTTATATATATCAATGTCGAAATCCCTCTTAGCTTTCATACTATCCTTTCGAAATTAAGCTGCAAATCTAATATATTATTTCAATTTATAAAAGACTTTATAGGTTCAAACATCCTTAAATTTAAAAAAATCAGGCTAAAACGGGTTTTTTGGCCTTTACAAGGTCGCTGGCAAGGTATAAAGCTTCCCTGAAAGAACCTTCGTTAGCCATATTTCTGCCTGCCAGGTCATAGGCCGTTCCGTGATCGGGTGAGGTCCGTATAAAAGGCAGCCCGGCTGTGAAATTAACGCCTCTGTCAAAGGCCAGGGCTTTAAATGGAACCAATCCCTGATCGTGGTACATCGCCAGAACACCGTCAAATTTCCGGTACTGGTGCATTCCGAAGAAGCCATCGGCCGGGAAGGGCCCGAATACAAGGATTCCTTTGTTTTTAAGCTCTTCGATCAGAGGAATGATGATTTCCTGCTCTTCCGTTCCTAAAAGTCCGTTTTCGCCGGCATGAGGATTCAGCCCAAGTACGGCGATTTTCGGTTTTACGATTCCAAAATCATTTTTCAATGATTTATACATCAGGTTGATTTTGGCGGCGATCCTGTCCTTGCTGATATGATTTTTTACCTCAGCAAGCGGCATATGTCCCGTAACAACCCCCACGCGCAGATCTTCCGAAACCAGGAACATCAGACTGTCCTGAAGACCAGCTCTCTCGGTAAAAAATTCCGTGTGCCCCGGAAACTTGAATTCCGCGCTTTGTATATTGTGTTTATTGATCGGTGCGGTAACAATGGCATCGGTTCTGCCGGCAGTTACATCTTCGGCGGCTTTCTGCAGAGAAAGCAGTGCGCATTTGCCGGCTTGTTCGGTGACTTTTCCGGGAGTGACCTCATAATCTTCTTCCCAGCATGTAATCAGATTTATTTTCTTAGGATTAATTCCTTCGATGTTTTTGATAGAGTTAAAGACTACGTCTTCGCTCTCGGCGATTTTTTTATACCGTGACAGGATTTTATAAGATCCGTAAACTACCGGGATACAAATCTTTAAAATATGATGATCGCTTAAGGTTTTAATGATTACCTCCGGACCAATGCCGTTAAAGTCACCCATACTTATCCCTATGACGGGCCTGTCGGCAGAATTACTTAGAAATCCCATTACATTGTTTTTTTAGAAAGTTATACAAAAGCCTTACACCAACACCTGTTCCGTTCTTTCCACGGTAATAATCGGTTCCACCGAGGAAGGCCATTCCCGCAATATCGAGATGCATCCAGTCATAATCAACAAAGTGTTCAAGAAATTTCGCTGCCGTGATGGCTCCGGCTTCTCCGCTGCCCAGATTTTTGATGTCGGCTATATCGGATTCATTCTGTTTGCCATACTCTTCCCATAGCGGAAACTCGACCAGGCGTTCATATACTTCATAGCCTGAGTCGGAGAATGATTTTTTTGTTTTCTCGGCTGCATTGCCCATGAATACGATGCCTTCTTTTCCAATAGCACGCAGGGCAGAGCCGGTTAGCGTGGCAAGGTCGATCACTAATTGTGGCTTGTATCGGGCAGCATAGGTTAATGCATCGGCCAGGATCAGTCTTCCTTCGGCGTCGGTGTTTAAAACTTCTACCGTGCCGCCGCTGAGCATGGTAATGACATCCCCGGGTGTGATCGCGTTCTCTCCAGGTCTGTTGTCTGTAGCCGGAATCAGTCCGATCACATGCAGGGGTATTTTATTTTTTGCCAGGGCATAGATGGTAGCAGCAACGGCTGCCGCCCCTGCCATATCGCACTTCATCATGCTCATCGATTCGGAAGGTTTCAGGCTTAGTCCGCCGGTATCGTAAACCACCCCTTTGCCCACG
>JBJMLY010000314.1:0-1788 GCA_045805025.1 Cytophagaceae bacterium
CTGCTATGAATAGCAGATACAGGTATTTATTGTAGTGATCTACGATGATTTTCGTTTTCTACATAGAAAAATAGTAATCGATAGTGAATTATTACAATAATTAAAAAAATGCACGTATTTTTAACGATGCATGGAAAACTGTTAGATAAATAAAGAGCGAAGAAGCTTCAGTTTTGTATGGATCTATTTAAAAAAGGTTGAGTTAATTGTCATGAAAGAAAAGTTTTTATTACTGTTTGCAATCCTGGTTTCATTTTCTGCTTTCTCAAAAAGTCCGGTGGACAGTCTGTTAAAGGAGCTGGACCTCACCATTGAGAAAAGAGACGACTATTCAAAAAAGAAGCAGGAGCGTATTGCGGTCATGGAGAAACAGCTCCAGAACATTACCGGAAATGACAAGAAAGTTCTGCTGGTTCGATTTTCCGTAGCAGATCAGCTGTTTGAAGAGTACAAATCCTTTATTTATGACTCAGCCTTTACTTATGGAAGGGTTTTGCTCAAGACAGCCTATGAGCTAAAGGAAGATTCCCTCATCAATTACGCGAAAGCAAAAGTCAGCTTTACATTGCTTTCGGCGGGGATGTTTAAAGAAGCACTCGATACGCTCAATTCAGTGAAGATCGAAGCCCTCTCAAAAGATTCCAAAATCGAATACTATTCTACGCTGGCCCGTACCTATTACGATCTGGCGGATTATTCCAACGACCGATATTTTACCGAGCGCTACGATACCAAAGGAAATATCTATCTGAACCAGGCCCTGGCCTTGTGCGCACCCAACTCCAACCGCTTTCTTCTGCTGAAAGGTCTGGAATATATGAGAGGCAGAGAAATTGCCAATGCCATCAGCACCTTTGAGCAGGTATTGCAGGATCCTAAACTTACCAAGCATGAAAATGCTATCGCCTCCTCCAGTCTGAGTTATATGTACCGTCTTGCCGGGAATACGGAAAAAGCGAAAGAATATCTCGCCAAAGCAGCTATTTATGATATTATTTCCTCCATCCGTGAAACGGTGGCTATCCGCGACCTTGCTCAGGTATTGTACGATGAGGGAAATGTAGAACGTTCCTATAAATATGTAAAGGTCGCACTGGCCGATGCCTATTTCTATGGAGCCAAGCATCGTAAAATTCAAATTGCCGATTTGCTGCCGATCATTGAGGGAACCCAGCTTGATATCGTGGAAGGGCAGAAAAGAGATTTATATAACTATTCAGTTATTGCCACCATCCTGTCTCTTTTCATTATTGTATTTGCAGGCATTATTTACAGTCAATACAGAAAGCTTGATGTGGCAAAACGAGAATTGACATTGTCTAATCAGAATCTGGAAAAAACCAATGCACAGCTGGAAGAAGCCAATGATAAACTGGGTGAAACCAATCACAAGCTGGAAGATGCCAGCAAAATTAAGGAAGAATATATCGGAAGCTTTTTTAAGATCATTTCCGAATACATTGAAAAGATTGAAAAATTCAAGAATACGATTGATCGGAAAATTTCCCAGAAAAAGTTTGAGGATGTCCGTGATCTGGTGAATAATATGAACCTGAAGCCGGAGCGTGAACAATTGTACCTGACCTTTGATAAGACTTTTCTGAAGATTTTCCCTGGGTTTGTTGAGCAGTTTAACGGGCTATTTAATCCCGAAGATCGGTTCGTGCTGGATGAAAAGCAGGGTATGCCTACCGAACTAAGAATTTTTGCACTAATCCGCTTAGGGATTACCGATACCGAAAAAATTGCCGGCATTCTCGATTATTCAGTCAATACAATATACGCCTA
>JBJMLY010000315.1:0-7877 GCA_045805025.1 Cytophagaceae bacterium
ATGGCTGTATTACCAGCGGCATTGGCAACTGTGATATCAAAATAGGTGAACATTCTTTTCACCACATTGACGGTAACAGGATCCGTAGGATTGAATTCGATATAGTAATCACCTGTTCCGGTAGCTGCCGTTGTTGTGAAAGAAGCGGCGGTATAGCCTGTCGCTCCGCCGGTGGCGGTGGGACCTACTACGGCTTTGGCATAGCTTGAAATATAGCCAGTACCGGTAGTCGGTACTTTATATGTGTTCGCTCCGACGGAAGTCAATCCGGTAATAGCAAGAGCGTTTCCCGCAGGGTCTTTGAGTCTGAAATAAACATCCTTATCCAAATCCTGATTAAGACCTATGTATATTTTTTCACCCACGTTGCAGATCCTGATATTCAGCCTGTGAACAGGAGTACATCCATAGGTCATAAAATTCCTGTTCGGGTCATTATTATCATATATCTGCATATATGAGTTGTCGGTAGAGGCAGGCATCAGCTGTTTCGTACCTTCTGCAAAAGAGTTGAGAGTGCTTGTCAGACCTGGAAAAAGGAAGATTATCAGGAGTAATAACCTTGGAATGTCAGAAGCAAAAATCGGGTAAATTTTTTTATTCATGATCGCAATAAATAATAGGTCTGAAGATTTTTTACCTCCCGCACGCATACTAAAAGGAGGCGTATATTGTTTACGTAAAGTATTTTATATTAGTTGTATTTATTTTATAAAAAATATAAATATTGTAAGTGTCTGATTATCAAGATGATTTAATAATCATATTTATAATTACTTTTATTTTATTTTTTAGAAGGAAGGACAGGGAAGTCTTTTTAATATTTTTTTCTTCTTCTGATGAGGCCTGAAGATGTAAGTAAGGTTCAGCTCATGGGCGCCTCCGGTTCGGACTGTGGCCAGCTTCGATATGATGAAATCATAACTGTAACCGACTCTGAAGCTTTCGCCCTTCCAGCCCGCAAATACGATGAAAGACTCATTGTTGGCATATTGATTTGCATACCTTTTGATGGGAATCCCTCTGTACCATAGACCAACAAGCGCATCGTTGTAGGCTCCGTAAAGACCAAGGTCCAGCTGGTCGGACGTGCCCTGAGATTTATAGTGAAAAGTAGGAGTTACGCTGATCTCTTTTCCTTCTTCGGTCAGTGAAACTTCTTTATATAATACGATTTTGTAACCGCTGGTCAATGAGAATTTGGCGGGAAGTTTACTTACGCCGCCCGCAAAAGACTGATTCGGCGTATTTAAATGATTGGCCGTAAATCCAACCCACATGCCTCTGGAATAAAGGATACCTCCGGCGGAAACATCGGCAAACCCTTTCCGGTTTTTTAATCCATCCAGATCAGGGCCTGTCTGCATACCATAATTGTTATACTGGTGTGGAAATCTGAGATTACTATAGTCTACATACTCGGAAACATAGCCCAATTGCAGGCCGGGACGGAAAGTTAATTGCTTATTTATCAGCATTTCGTAAGAGTACATTACCTGTACCTGGGTGGAGCTGAGATTATGACCTCCCTGATAGTCCTGCATGATGAGCATTCCTACTCCGCTTTTATATTGGGAAAAATACTTGTCGGCGGAAATTACAGAAGTGGTGTAGCGGGCATCAAGCTTAGGCCACTGAAGTCTCTGATGCATACTGACTCTACCGGTATGTAAGCTGCCGGCAAATGCAGGATTCTGATATAATGGAACATTATAAAATTGTGAAAATTGAAAATCCTGAGAATACGAAAATTCTGAACTCAGAAAATACGCAATAAATAGAAAAGCGACTTTAGCAATAGTCCTCGTCATTTAGCCTTGAAATGGATAAAGTGGTTTCTGAAACAGTTAAATCAACAGACTTATTTAAATCAATAGAGGTAGAAGACACCTGTATTTTTCTTTGAATTTTTGTACCGGGTGTTTGAGTTCAGGTTATTCAGGTATTGTGCCTGACTTTTCTTATACTTATTGGAGTTAGCAGCGTTTGCTTTCTTAACTTCAGAAGCATTCTTTAAACTCTGATCCGTAGTTACATCACTGACCTTATCATAATGCCTGGCGCTGTTATGATACTTGTTGGATTTATAGGCCGCTTTCGCTTTATGGGTTTTTACGGTAGTAGCTTCTGAGGCAATATTCTGGGCGTCTGAAGATTTCTTGGTACTCATTTTATTGGATTGAGCATAGCCCGAAAGGGTTCCTATCAGGCAGAGTACAATAGCGGCGTAGAATGTTCTCATAATGTAACAGTTTGATGCTGGTTCCTCTTATACGTGCTATCGATAAAAAAGGTCTATAAGAATATCGTTTTTTTCTATGAACAACCATATTTCATAGTTAACAGCCTGATTATTACAAATCTATTTTTATAAAAAAAGAAAGGCATAATATTTGCCACATTCAAAAAAGTGGAGGAATAATCCTAATTTTAACTTTGCACTTTTTAACTATATTTGTTCACCAATCAAATTAAACCTGTATGTTATCTCCCAGATTTATCCTGCTTTTCTGCATTTTCCTGACCTTCCTTTCTACAGAATCGAAATCTCAGAACAATAAGAAAGAAGCCCGCAAGCTTACCGAGCAGGGAAATGAATTATACCTGATGGAAAAATACCATGAAGCCCTGGACCTCTTTCTGAAGGCGGATCAAATGGATCCCAACGTCCCTATTCTTGCTTATTCCATCGGACTTTGCTATAGCCATACAGACCAGAAGCTTAAAGCGCTGCCATACCTGGAGAAAGCAAAACAGGGCGGATTAACTTATCCGGATATTGACTTTCATCTCGGACAATCATACCTGCTGGCTCATAAATTCAATGAGTCTATCAAATGCCTGGAGTCTTACAGAAAAAACTTCAAGCCTTCGGATAAAGAAGAACTGGCACAGATCGATCACCTGATCGGTAATTGCAGAAACGGTATCGAACTGTCCAAAACTCCTGTGGATGTGAAAATCACAAACGTGGGCCCTGTAATCAATTCAAAATACCCCGATTATAAACCTTCTGTTTCGGCCGATGAAAGTACCTTGCTATTTACCTCAAGAAGAGAAAATAGTACCGGCGGGAAAAAGGACCCCAGGGATAATCATTACTTTGAGGATATTTATTCTTCGGTGAAAACGAATGGCCAATGGACAGCTCCCATAGATATTGGAAATGGCATCAATACGGAATCTCACGATGGATGTATTGGTCTATCGCCAGACGGACAGGAAATGTTTATTTATAAATGGTCAAAGAATACGGATGGAGACATCTTTGTGAGCGATCTTAAAGGATCTAACTGGTCAACTCCCAAAAATCTCGGTTCAAATATCAACAGTACCTCATGGGAGTCTAATGCGAGTATTACTTCAGATAAGAGGTTTATATTTTTTACCAGCAAGAGGAAAAGTGTCTATGGCGAAGAGCAAAGAGATATTTACATGGCTAAACGCTTGTCAAACGGTGAATTTGCCGCGCCCATTTTACTGGGCCCACGTGTAAACACCAATATGGAAGAAGACGCACCTTTCATTCATGCCGACGGTAAAACACTTTACTTCAGTTCACAGGGGCATAAATCCATGGGAGGCTTTGATATATTTTCCTGCACGGTCAACACCGAAACAGGAGAAATTACTTCAGAGCCGGTTAATGTAGGCTATCCCATCAATACCGCCGACGACGATGTGTTTTTTGTATGGACTGCAGATAATAAGAGAGCCTACTTCGCTTCCGAAAGGGAAGGCGGTTATGGTGAAAAAGATATTTATATGCTGGAAAGAAAGGAAGCCGCCGCCGCGCTTGTTGTTCTTAAAGGTACGGTAACGAACTGCGATAAGAAGGCTGCTATCAATGCCAAAATAACCATCACAGATAACGCTACGGCAAAACCTCTAGGCACATATACTTCTAATTCCAGCTCAGGAAATTATATCGTGATCATGCCGGCGGGGAAAAATTACGGTCTTGCTGTGGAAGCACCGGGGTATTTATTTTATTCTAAAAATATCGATATTCCTTACCTCGACCATTACGAAGAAATTAAAGATGAAATATGCCTGGAAAAAATCAAGGTGGGAACCAAGATCGTTCTGCGCAACGTCTTCTTCGATGTGGCTAAAGCGACCCTGAGACCGGAGTCGGAATCCGAGCTTGAAAGATTGCTCGAAATTCTCCACAACAATAAAGAGATGAAGATCCAGATCTCAGGCCATACCGATAGCGATGGCAATGATGATCTTAACCTGAAACTTTCCGATGCAAGAGCGCATGCGGTGGTAGATTACCTCGTGTCTAAAGGAATTGATGCCGGACGTCTTACTTATAAAGGCTATGGTGAAACAAAGCCTGTGGTTGCTAACGATACGCCTGAAAACAAACAATTAAACCGCAGAACTGAAATCGAAATTCTTCAGTAAATCACCCTGTGTGAGATCCCGGACTACTAGCAGTAATGTTTCGCTACTTTGTCCAGTTCAAGGTTCTCCAGCTTAAGAAGTCTGTTGTCTGAATTGTTATACATGAGCTCCACGAAAAGATTACCAAGGGAATAAAGCACGGCGGTTTTATTTTTCAACATTCTCTTGCCAACGTATTTACCTTTGGTCCACACCAATTTTACTTTTCTATCGTGAGACATGCTGGAGAATTCCTGGGCTTTCATGAAGTAATAACCACAGGATTAAAAAATGGTTGCGGATAATTCACTAAGATTTTTACGGATATATTTTTAATGACCCTCTTTTAAATCTTCTTTATCAAGAGGTTTCTGCAGATATCTTACAATATTGGGATAAAGACTTGCCTTTCGGATATCTTCCGCTTCATCGGAAGAGGAGAGCATATATACCTTACACTCTTTAAATCCGGCATGCTCTGCTTTGATGATGCGGTCCAGCAGCTGAAAGCCATTAATGATTGGCATATTGATATCAAGAAAAATTACCTGAGGGTACTGCTCACCCGCTGAATTAGTTTCATTGAGGTATTTGATAGCATCCATGGGGCTCTCATAGCATACTACTTCATCCGAAAAGTTTATCGTATTAAGGATCATTCTTATCAGCATATTATCCATCCTGCTGTCGTCGATCACCAATACTCTTGAATAAAGATTCTTGCTCATTACTGAAAATTAATAAAATCAACTTTATTTCTGAAATCTGCTCTGAAATAATGTCTTAAGTCCTGATAAATCCTGAAAGAGTGCAGGAAATGTGTTTATACCCAAATCCATGTTGGAACGGATTTTAACAAAACAATTGGCAAGTCGGCCAGGTTATTTTTGGAAAGGAATCCTGGCATACATGAGAAAAGATATATTCGTTTTCAACCATTTTAAAGAGTATGCTTCATTTTGTCTTCTCAGGAATTTTGAGGAGTTATCAGCTATTTATACGAACTCAGTAAAAGAGATGAATATTCCATACATGGAGCTATTATCTCATCTTTCGGAAGAGCAGCTGCATACCTATTTTAAGGAAAGACTACGCGTGTTTCTGCAAAGTGTCATAGAAGATAATGGACTCACCGAAGTTTATTCTATTGTGGCTAACTGGAAGGAGGGTAAACTTGCCTCCAATGTAAATAAATTTAAGATCAAACCTTCTGATATACTATTGGCATTTGCCGCCAGAAAAAATGCGCTTCTCGTAAATCTGCCTCGTTTTACCAACGATATCGAAATAGCACTTCAGATTGTGGATGAGTTGAATAAATTCAATCTTCACCTGGAGGATATTATTTTTCAGGCTTATGTAGAAGTGCAGAAGGAGTCGGTGAATAAGAAAAATAAAGAGCTGCAGAAAACCAATGTCAAACTTCAGAAAGAACTTTTTGAAAAAATTGATGCCGAGAAAGGATTAAGGCTTGAAAAAGAATTTTCAGAAACACTGATCGATAACTCCATCGATGGTATTTTTGCTTTCGATAAAGACCTCCAGATTACTGCCTGGAATAAAACGCTGGAAATTCAGAATGGTCTCAGTAAAAAAGAAGTCGTAGGTAAAAAGCTTTTTGATGTGTTCCCTGCATACCATAATACGGAAGAAGGTAATGCCATACAGGATGTCCTCACCGGCAAGAGAATGAATTTCGGGAACGTTCCTTATAAATGGAAAAAAGGTTTTTATGAGATGAACATAATCCCTCTTGTAAATGAAAGAAACCAGATTACCGGGGGGCTGGTAATTATTCATGATATTACTGAACGTAAATTGTATGAAGATAAGCTCAGGAGCAGGGAAATACAGCTTAAGGAAGCTCAGGAAATCGCCCATCTCGGAAGCTGGGAATGGAAAATAAAAAGCCATCTCATTACCTGGTCCGATGAGCTTTACAGGATTTTTGGATATCGCGGGCAGGAAGTAAAAGTTTCTCAGGAGTTATTGTTCAGGCACGTAAGTCCGAATGAACTGATACGCCTTACTAACATCATTCAGCAGGCTTTCACGATCCATGAACCGTTTGAATTTGAAATGGGGATTCAACGGAAAGACGGTGAAACCAGAATTCTACTGATTAAGGGAAGAGTTCAGGTTTTTAACAAAACCGTTTTCCAGATGATGGGAATTGCGTTCGACATTACAGAACGAAAGCAGGCTGAAGAAGAATTAAGCAGGAAGAATCATGCATTACTCGAAAAAAATCAACGCTTGATTGAAACCGAGCAGCAGCTGATTACCATTAATAATGAGCTTGAAAAAAGGGTATGGGAAAGAACCGAACAGCTTTCAAGGATCAATAAGGATCTCAAGAGAGAAATTTCTGAAAAGCAAAAAGCAGAACTTGCCCTGCAGCAAAGAAATGATGAGCTGCTGAAAATTAACTCTGACCTGGATAATTTTATTTATACAGCCTCGCACGATCTTAAAGCGCCGATCTCGAATATTGAAGGGCTGGTAGGCACTTTGAAAGAAGAGCTTAACGGTTCTTCCAATGGCGAAGTGAAAGAGATCATTGATATGGTGAATCAATCTATTTTACGGTTTAAAGGTACAATCCAGGATCTGACGGAGATTACCAAAACCCAGAAAAATCTTCAGGAGGATGTTACCAACATCGACCTGCATGCATTGCTCGAAGAGGTTAATTTCAGCATCAAGGATATCGTTAAATCTTCACGGGCGAAAATCGAAGCCGATTTTTGTAAATGCCCGGATGTGAAATTTTCAAAAGCCAATCTGAAAAGCATTTTATTCAATCTTGTTTCAAATGCCATAAAATACCGGGATCAGGACCGAATTCCGAAAATTTCTATTTCCTGTAGCCGTTCTGTCCATCATTTTATAATCAGCGTTCAGGACAATGGCCTGGGTATTCCGGATTCACAGAAGGATAAAATATTTACGATGTTCAAAAGGCTGCATGATCATGTGGAAGGAAGCGGCATCGGTCTCTATATTGTCAAGCGGATTGTTGACAACAATGGCGGAAGAATAGAGGTGGACAGTACGGTAGGAGTGGGGACTACCTTCCGGATTTATCTGAAATTAGAACAATTGTAGTTAATGAATGCTGGTTGATAAGTGTCGATATATACCGGCAACTATCAACCAGCAACTAAATCAGGCCAGCGATCTCAGATCCACAGGTACAAGTCTTGAAACTCCCTGCTCGATCATCGTAATTCCATAAATTACATCGGTGCTTGCCATGGTGCGTTTGTTGTGCGTGACAATGATGAATTGCGACTCCTCCGAGAATTTTTTGATGATGTTGTTGAACTTATCAATATTGGCATCATCCAGAGGGGCATCCACCTCATCAAAGATACAGAAAGGAGCAGGCTTCAGCAGGTA
Organism: Cytophagaceae bacterium; assembly: GCA_045805025.1. Taxonomy (GTDB): domain Bacteria; phylum Bacteroidota; class Bacteroidia; order Cytophagales; family Cytophagaceae; genus DATMOV01. The sequence goes on from JBJMLY010000315.1 coordinate 7,795, forward strand.
GATGGAAAACAGAAGTGCTACCGCGGTGAGCGTTTTCTCACCTCCTGAAAGCTGATTGATGGTCAGCGGTCTTTTGCCTTTGG
>JBJMLY010000316.1:0-6973 GCA_045805025.1 Cytophagaceae bacterium
ATAGTTTGCGTTCCTATAGATAAAGGTGTAGTTCCCGGAAGAATTTTTTATACGACTCTCATAGATCGTCATCAGCGGATACGAAAACCCTTCGGCGATCCACTGGTACATAATTACGTCCGTGCTGATCTTCAAACCACCTGTGGTGAATTCATCCTGAATATTTTCCGTTACCCGGACGCGCAGCACATTTTTAAATGTTCCCGCCGGAGTAATGAGTGTTCCGTAACCATCAATGGTCTTTGAATATTTACCGATCCTTTCCGCATTTCCTTTGGGACCGGTGTATTTTCCCAGGAAGTCGTCGGAGAAATGGTATTTATATTTATACGGTCCTTTACCAAGTTTCTGAAAATCCGAATAGGTAATCACGGTCGCCACCTTTTCATTATAGTATTGTCCGACTTTAGACCAGCCTGAAGCAGTATCGTAAAAAATATAACGATCGCTTCCGGTAGGAAGAGCGATATCTGCTTTTGGAAAATTTTTACTTCCGGGACATGAATCTGCGGGCATAAATTTTACCGTGCTGCTTGTATTCAGAGAAGCTTGTTTTGAAAAATCCCAGATAACATTTTCTCCTGCATTACCTGGATTGATTCCTGTGGTATCAAAATTCATGACACTATAGGCGGATGATATTTTTATCTGAGAATTAAAAACAGGTTGTGCATAGCCTGCAAACCGACAGCTCAGGAATGCGAAGACAAAAATTATTGGTTTGAGTTTCATGATTGTTGCGCTTTGTTCATAGCTAATTTAACGGGTCATCCATTAAGATGGCCTTAATTCGGAATTAGAATCCGATTAGAATAGTAGAAACCTTGTTTCTGCCTCTGTAATAACCACCTAGTAAAAACTTTTACCACCTATAGCCAGTTATTTTCTACAAAGTATCTTTAACAACCGGCTATGAACAAATACGTACTTTCCTCAACCGCTCTTATTCTGATCATATTATTTAATGCCTCTGCGCAAATAAATTCACTTGATTATGCGATCACTAACTGGCAGGGCAATAAGGAAGCAGCCGTGTCTGTCACTTTCGATGACAACTGTGATACACAGTTTAACATAGCCATGCCTTATATGGACTCTAAAAATATCCGGGGAACATTTTTCGTCATAACACAAACGGGTTATTCATGTTCGCCGGTAAACTGGACTACGATCCGGAATGCGGCAAATGCAGGACATGAGATCGGAGCTCATACCGTTCACCATCCATTTCTGACTCAGCTGGACAGCAATTCCATTATCAATGAATTAAAAAATTCCAGAGATATGATCAATAGCCAGGTTACCACACAGACCTGCATTACGATGGCTTATCCTTATGGAGATGGAGGCTTAAGCAAACCTAAAGATGCCGTCGTGCAGAATATCGCAAAAAGATTTTATATAGCGGCAAGATCTGCCGGAGTGAATTCTTCCGGCTGCGACGATTATAATGGGCCTTCTGAACCCTCCTATTATAGTTACTATTATCAGGTAGGAAGCAGAACGATGGACAGTATTACTACACTTGGCCAGTTTACAACTATGCTAAACAACACACTTAATCAGGAAAGCTGGTTCATCCCCATGTATCATTCTTTTAATGATCTCAACGATTCGCTCTCTGTAACCACGGCCAATTTTCACAATCAAATGGACGCTATTTATAGTCAGAGGCAGCGGTTCTGGATTGCGCCCTTCGGGGATGTGGTAAGGTACAGACAGGAACACGAAACAGCGAACTTGCTGCTTATTTCGGATACTCCTTCTAAAATAACATTGCATCTCAAAGATGATATGTCCGATTCCATTTATACCGTTCCATTAACGATCCTGCTTAAAATTCCTTCTGATTACACCATCACCTCCATTGAGCAAGGGAGCAACAACATCAGCTTTTCGAGATCGAATGATACTTTAAAATTTAACGCGGTGCCTGATGCAGGAATGATCTATCTGAACAAAGCTACAGTGGCTACAGGTATTCATTCAAATCAGCAAGACTTTGAATTGGCGGGCAACTTTCCTAATCCTGCTTCGGAAAATACCAGAATACACTATTCACTCTACACAGACGCGCATATAAAAATCGATATTCTGAATCTGAATGGGGACCTGATAAAGGCGGTGGAAGAAACAGAACAAGCTCAGGGAAGCTACGAGGTGACAGTTAACACCTCCGATCTGAGACCGGGAGTTTATGTATATAGACTTACGGCGAATAATTTTACAGATACGGCCAGACTTACGATTATCCGGTAATGTAAGAGGAGAAGCCTAGGTGGCTTTGCTTTTATGTACAACTTTGGAACGGCGAAGCTCGTCTTTATGCCTTCTTTCAACCTCTTTCTGCATTTTATAGGTATAAGAGTTCATATATTTCCGGGTATTGTCCTCCTGGATCTTTTTAGCTTCTTTTTGATTAGTACCCCTAATAGACGATCCAGAGCTGTTTTTGCCAGCATTCATCATACTACACCCACTAAATAGTACTAAAAAAACAAATAAATATACAACATTTAACATATTCGAATAAAATAAATACAATGTTAATATCTTTTGCGGTGAAAAGGTAAGTCGGGGATGTTAAATAATGTTTAACAATGAACATAAGTATTAATACCTATTCGTCTATCACGGCTTCTTCTGATAGTAAAAAGACTTTCTATTTCTCAATTTCACGGTGTAAACAGAAACTGCTATGAAAAGAATATTTATACTCATCCCCGCCTTCCTGCTGATCGTTCAGGTAATGGCCAATTCAGGAACAAAGTCGTTTAACTCTCAGAAAGGCGATTGTCCTGGCGATAGTACCTCCAAAGGTAAATCTCAAAAGTTGCGTGTTGAAAAAACAAGCGCTGTTGAAGCAAAAAAGGAAAAGAAAGTATATAAGAAATCTGATACGAATTATAAGCATCAGTTCCCTTCGCACTAAGCCTGATCGGACTTTGTTTTTATTGTATAGAGGCAAGGGACGGATAGGAATGTAAGAGAGGACTGAAGGGATCAGTTAGGATATGCGGAAAGAAGGTTTTGGCTCAAGAGCTGAAACCTTCTTTTTTTAGAACTTACGGAAATAGATTTTAAAGGTGGAGCCTTTTCCCGTCGCACTTTCCACTTCAATTTTTCCGCCGGCATTATCAATGATTCTTTTGACGATATACAAGCCGATACCTGTTCCTTCGACATGATCGTGAAATCGTTTAAACATGCCAAAAACCTTGCCTTTATTCTCCGCACTGATTCCAAGTCCGTTGTCGGATACTTTAAAGATCACAAAATCCTCTGAATCTTCAGATGTGATCGTGATGAGCGGAGGGCGATCAAGAGATCTATACTTGATCGCATTGGAAAGCAGATTATAAATGATGCTTCTCAGGTTCTTTTTTGAAAAGCGGATATCAGGCACACGAAAATCCGTTTTGATATCGGCGCCGGTTTTAACAATATGTTCGTTCAGATCGCTTTTGATCTCCTCCATCACTTCTGCCAGCTTTACTTCCTGCACATCCTCTACAAGGTCTTTCTGCACCTTGGTAATTTCGGTCAGATCTTTGATGGTAGTTTTAAATCTTTCGATGGAAGTCTCCAGCAGTTCTTTAATGTAGTGAGTGCTTTCGCTAACAGGAATTTCAGAGAAAAGTGCGCTGATAAGACCTTCGATGTTGGAGATCGGTGCTTTCAGATCGTGCGAGGCTGTATAAATAAAATTATCAAGATCGTTATTGATCTTTTGCATCTTCACAATATTTTCCTGGAGTTCTGCGGTACGTTTGCGTACCCTTTCCTCCAACTGCTGGTTTAGTAATATAAGCTGCTCTTCCGCCCGCTTCTGATCGGAGATATCATACGAAGTACCGATAATCTGAGTAGGCACATTCTTCTCGTCTCTTTTAAAAACCATTTCCTGGGTTCTCATCCATTTCCAGGTACCATTGGAATGCTTTACTCTGGACTCCGTAGTAAAGATCTCACCATCTCCGGCGTTTATTACGTGCTGAACATATTCATCATTATCCCGCACATCCTCCGGATGAATAATACTTATTCCTGAATCAATTTCACCGCTCAGAATCTGTTCAGCAGTGTATCCCAGGTATTCCTCTACTTTTTTATTGATATAGAGATACTGTTGTGTTTTAAGATCGCGCACATAAAGTATCTGTGGCGTTGATGTTGCAATTTTTTCAATCAGGTGCTGGGTTTCATGAAGCTTGATTTCTGCTTCCTTTCTTTCGGTAATATCCTGAGATATTCCTCTGAGAATAATTTTGCCGTCAAGATCCTTCATGGCACTTCCCTGCTCCAGGATAATTCTGACAGCACCATCGGTTCTCCTGATCCTGTATTCAATGCTGAAAGAGCTTAGGTCTTTAATGGCCTGCTGTACGGTCTGGGTTAAATGGTCGAGATCTTCTGCCTGCACTGCTTTTTGAATAAACTCACTGGTAACGACCTTTCCCAACGGCAATCCATAGATCTTATACAGTTGATCGGACCATATGATATTCTGGCTTCCAGGCTCATATTCCCAGTTACCCAGGTTGGCAAGCGCCTGCGCATTTTTTAAACGGGTTTCACTTTTCCTCAGCTCGTCTTTCTGAATTTCGGAATAGGTCTGAATAGCCAGGCTTTCCTGAAATGTATAAAAGTCTTCCATTTCGCGGATAAGCTGAATTATCTCTTCTACATTCTGGGTATACTTAGGCAGGAACCTGATAAGGCTATGCTTTCTGACATTATAGATCAGCGCTATATCCGAGGCATTGATGCTGGTTTTGGAAATACCGGGAAGTTTATCCGCTTTCCAGTCCTCCATTGATTTTATGATCACATCCAGCGCTCTCCCTTCCATAAGCTGGGTGAGATATTCCTCCATGCTTTTAACAGACATGGTGAGAAGCTCTTCTTCCGATAAGTGGGTAAACATTTTCAGTATAGGAAGATCCACGTCACGGTTCCTTTGCAGGTCAACCTTCACCAGTTCCTGCAGGTGATTTTTGTAGAGATATGACGCGTATTTTTGTAGATTATCGAGCTTTACCAGGCTTCTCTTCATAATAGACTATAAAGGGCAAAAATATTAAAACATACTATTATACAAAATGTTGTAATATGTTTGCCAAAGCTACTATAAATTAAGAGTATCCTGCCTATTCATAGCTTCTTTACAGGCATTTTTTTAATTTTAATGTTATCACCTAAATTATACCATAATGAAAATCAGGCTGCTCGTGGTAGGTAAAACCGATGAAAAGTACCTGGCGGAAGGCATTGAAAAATTCTCGGGAAGAATTCTGCACTATGCCAAATACGAGATGGAAGTAATTCCAGATGTGAAGCAGGGAAGCAAGCCAAATCCAGATAAGACCAAAGAAGAAGAGGGAAAGCTTATTCTGAAAAAAGTAAGCTCTGCAGACCAGCTTATTCTGCTGGATGAAAAGGGAAGTTCATTCAGCTCAAAACAATTCGCCGGCTTTCTTCAGAAAAAGCTCAACGGCGGAGCAAACCTGATCTTTGTGGTTGGAGGAGCTTTCGGCTTTTCGCCTGAAGTATATAAAAGAGCCAATGAAAAAATTTCACTTTCGGCCATGACCTTTTCCCATCAGATGATCAGGCTTTTTTTCAATGAGCAGCTTTACCGTGCTTTCACCATTTTAAAAGGAGAAAAATACCATCACGAATAATTTTTACCTCTTTATACTACCTTAAAAATCCGAAGGCGTCACCATCAGCACATCTTCCCTTTCCACTTTAACCGCGCCCTTCGGTGCGCCTTTGAGCTTGCGAACATATTTCTTCGTGGTGCATATGACCGGACAAAGACTTTCGTTCTTTCTTTTTGAATACCAGGCCGCCAGCTGAGCGGCCTTTTCGATCACGCTCCGGGGAAAATTTTTACCAGACTGATGTCTCACGACTACATGCGAACCCGCCACATCCCTGGCATGAAGCCATAGGTCGTCTTTGTGAGCAAACTTCTGGGTAAGCTCATCGTTGTTGCCTGCATTTCTACCCACATAAATTTTAAAACCCTGGTATTCGTAAGTTTTAAATTTCTCTTCTGCTGCCGGCTCTTTCTTTTCTGCTTTACGGATATACTTATCAGCATACAGGTTAAGCTCCTTATACTGGTCTGACTTTTCAACCTGCTGCTTATCTTTTTGAAGCGCATTTATTCCCGATTCAATTTCCTCTACATTATTTTTAAGACGGGCAAGCTCCAGCGGCCTGTTTCTGGATTTACGGTATAAGAGCTCGGCATTTTTCTGTGGAGAAAGGTCTTTTTTAAGTTTAATTCTGATATCCTCATTCCGGTAAAAGTCGAACAGCGTAACTTCTTCCGCACCGGCAGGAATGGTATGCAGATTGGCCATAATAATATTGGCAATTTCCTCGGCAGGAGTTCCTGATTCAAGCTGGGTGATACGCTCCGAAGACCGGGCAATAAAAATTTCCGAGCTCCTTATTTTTCCTTGTATCTTCTGAAGTACTTCCTGACGGAGCTTCTCAATATGGTTATACCGGTAATGAGCCTGGTAAAAATGGTTCAGCGCTTCAATTGCCGAACTATGGCTGCTCAATACGTCCCCTAAATTGTATAATGAAAGAATAACTTTCCCTTCAAACTTCGTAATATAAAAACGAGGCTGCTCCAGGTAGCCGAGCGTTTCGAGAATCATCTGATGTTTTTCGGAAGGATCGAGCTTTCCGTACCCCAGGGTAAGCAGATATTTTTCGCTGACCTTGCCAAGCGTAAAAAATGTCTTGTGAAGATCGGCGCCCTGACTGAGAAAGTTTTCCAGTGAATGATCGTATAGCCTGTCTATATTCTTTAAAGACAGATCCCGGTCCTGGGGGAGATTTTTTTTAAAAAGAGAGACGACCTGCTCGTCGCGCCCATATAAAATAATATTGGCCCGGTTGCCGAATAATTTAAACAGAAGCCTGAAGCCATTCTCAAATACCAGATAGA
>JBJMLY010000317.1:0-2979 GCA_045805025.1 Cytophagaceae bacterium
AAAGGATCCTGAAAAGACGGGTACCGTTACAAAGTAAAATTTCACCGGTTTAGGAAACCGCTGCCAACTCTGCTAAAAATCTGCGCTCTTGGGAGTTCTTGGGAAAGGAACAACATCGCGTATATTGCTCATTCCGGTTACGAAAAGCATCAGGCGTTCGAAGCCAAGTCCAAAGCCGGCGTGAGGGGCTGTTCCAAATTTACGGGTTTCCAGGTACCACCAGATATCCTGCTCATGGATTCCCACTTCTTTGACGCGGGCCAGCAGTTTTTCATAGTTATCTTCTCTTTGCGAACCCCCGATAATTTCGCCGATGCCGGGGAACAGCACATCCATCGCTCTTACTGTTTTTCCATCTTCACTCTGCTTCATGTAGAATGCTTTGATCTTGGCGGGATAATCCGTGAGGATCACTGGTTTCTTAAAATGTTTTTCCACCAGGTAGCGTTCATGCTCTGACTGAAGGTCAGTTCCCCAGCCGACAGGGTATTTGAATTGTTTTTTCTGGTTCGGTTTCGATTTGATTAAAATATCGATTGCTTCAGTATAGGTAAGATGCTCGAATTTATTTTCTACGACGAATTTTAATTTGTCGGTCAGGCTCATTTCGCTTCTTTCTTCGGTTTTCTTTTTCTCATCTTCTTTCTTAAGCCTTGCTTCCAGAAATGCCAGATCGTCCTGACAGTTGTCAAGCGCATACTTCACGACGTATTTCAGAAAATCTTCTGCCAGAGCCATGTTGTCGTTCAGGTCGTTGAAAGCTACTTCGGGCTCGATCATCCAGAATTCGGCCAGGTGTCTGGCGGTATTTGAATTTTCGGCTCTGAAGGTGGGTCCAAAGGTATAGATCTGCGAAAGGGCCATGGCGCCAAGCTCACCTTCGAGCTGGCCCGAAACAGTAAGGCTGGTTTCCTTGCCAAAGAAATCTTCTTTGTAATTGATGCTTCCGTCCTCGTTCTTCGGTGGTTTTGCCAGATCAAGGGTGGTTACCCGGAACATCTCTCCGGCGCCTTCCGCATCAGAACCGGTGATGATCGGCGTATGCAGGTATACAAAACCCTGGTCATTGAAATACTTGTGAATAGCGAATGACATGGCATGGCGCATCCGGAAGATGGCCCCGAACGTGCTGGTGCGCGGACGAAGGTGGGCGATCTCGCGGAGAAATTCCATGGAATGCTCTTTAGGCTGCAGAGGATATGCATCCGGATCTGCAGTTCCGTATACTTCAATCGTGTCCGCCTGAATCTCCACCTTCTGACCTTGCCCCTGGGATTCAATCAAAGTTCCTGTAACAGAGATACAGGATCCTGTGGTAACCAGCTTCAGATCTTCGTCAGAAAATTTTGAAGCATCGGCTACAATCTGAATGTTATGGATGACAGACCCATCGTTCAATGCAATAAATGAAACATTCTTATTTCCTCTTTTCGTTCTTACCCAACCCTTTACAATAATTTCTTTTCCGAAATCCGCCGATTGAAGCAGGTCTTTGATCTTAATTCGTTTCATTTACGTATCGTATTTTAAATGCTAAAGCGTAAAATGAAATGAGTTTCGAAGGCGGCATAGAAATTGTCCGGGAACCTTTGATCTGTTCACTTTACGCTTTGTAGAACAAAAAACGCATATTTTCACTTTTTAATCAAAATTTTCTTAAAATATAATATTTTTGCCCATACCTCATATGCAGAAATTAGGATTAAATCAATCATTAGGCCAGAAACTGTCTCCTCAGCAGATACAGTTCATCAAGCTGCTGCAGATTCCGACTGCAGAGCTGGAGTCAAGGATTGAGGAAGAAATGGAGATTAATCCCGCTCTGGAGGAAGGTAAAGACGAACCTGAAGAAACTCCTTCCTCGGAAGATGACATGAACAGCGGGGATGAAGATAATAACCAGGAAGAAGACTACAGTAAGGAAGATGATATCAACGTGGAAGATTACATCCGGGATGATGACATCAGCGGTTATAAAATGCAGGGCGATGGTCCCGGTGATGAAGACGACCGGGAAATGCCCATGTCTTCTTCGGTTTCACTGAACGAAACACTTCTCACGCAGTTTGGCTTTCTTCGTCTTGATGAAAGACAGAATATTATCGGTAAGCAGCTTATCGGCAGCATAGACAGCGATGGCTATATTCGGCGCGACCTGGATCAGATCGTGAACGATCTGGCATTCGCGCAGAATGTGGATACGACTGCCGAAGAAGTGGAAGAGATCCTGTTTAAAGTACAGAGCCTGGATCCTCCCGGTATCGCCGCCAGAAATCTTCAGGAATGCCTAAGCCTTCAGCTGGAGCGCAAGGACGAGCAGGACGAAGTGGTGCAGCTGGCAAGTAAAATCATCAACGATCATTTCGAGGAGTTCACCAAAAAACATTACGATAAAATAAAAACCAGGCTTGAGATCAGCGATGAGCAGATCAAAAAAGCCGTCGCCCTGATCACCCGGCTGAATCCGAAGCCAGGGGAGGTTTCTTCGGGCGAAGACAGCAAGACCTTATATGTAATTCCGGATTTTATTCTGGTCAACAACAACGGTAAGCTTGAGCTGAGTCTTAACTCCCGCAATGCACCCGAATTAAGGATCAGCCGCTCTTATACCGAAATGCTTCAGACCTATGACAAGAGCTCCAAGAAAGACAAGAAGCTGAAAGAGGCCGTTTCTTTCGTGAAGCAAAAACTGGATTCGGCCAAATGGTTTATCGATGCCATCAGGCAGCGTCAGCAGACCTTACTGAAAACCATGGAATGCATCGTGAAGTACCAGTATGATTTTTTTCTCGAAGGAGATGAGGCTAAGCTAAGGCCCATGATCTTAAAGGACATTGCTACGGAAATTCAGATGGATATATCAACAGTATCGCGGGTGGCCAATAGCAAAAGCGTTCAGACGGAGTTTGGAACTTATCCGCTGAAATATTTCTTCTCAGAAGGTATCGCCACTGATTCGGGCGAAGACGTCAGCAGCCG
>JBJMLY010000318.1:0-3621 GCA_045805025.1 Cytophagaceae bacterium
AGCCTTTTGACATTTGTTTCAATCATCCCCAGATATTGATCCTTCGATGATTCGACCGGGTCAATGACAGCCACATTAATAATTCCAAGTATGGCAGACAGGGGGGCCTTCAGATCATGTGAGGCACTGTATACAAAGCTGTCCAGTTCCGAATTTGTTTTTTGCAGTTCTTCATTCTGTAACTTAATGATTGCTTCGTCTTTTTTTCTTTGCGTAATATCAATGCTGGAAATGGCCACTCCCATGCATTCTCCCTCGTTATCAAGCACGGGGGTGAAATAGGTTTCCAGCCAGATTTCTTCCTGATTCGGGCCGGCCAATCTGTTTTCCAGTCTTAATTTTTTACCATTGATGGCATTGTTAAAATGTATCAGGAATCTCCCGATTGGAAAATTGCTGATAAGATCCAGAAAAGATAAGCCTTCGTAAAGCTGCCTTTTGAGCAAATTCATGCTGATTTCATGGGCCATTTTATTAAAGGAGAGTATCTTGTAATCACGGTCAATGAGTACAAAAGCCTGGTAGGTATTATTGAAGATGGCTTTAAGATTGGCTTCAGATCGTTTCAGCCGCATCTCTGCTTTTTTTCGGTTTTCGATGCTTCTTGATACCCCGATTAATCCTATCGCCTTTCCGTAAATATCATAGATCACTCTGGTTCTTACTTCGAGCCATATGGCACTGCCATCCTTTTTCTTTCCCTGAAACTCTCCTTTAAATTCACCTTCTTCCAGGATAAAAGAAAGTCTTTCAACCAACTGGTCCTCTGTAATAGGATTGTAATAGATTATAGCGAGAGGTTTCCCCAGCACCTCTTCAGCCCGATACCCTAGCTTTAAGGTGGCTCCTTTGTTCCAATATATAATTTTGCCACTAAAGTCTGTAACGATGATAGCCTCTCTGACCGAGCTTAAGATGGCACTCTTAAACATGATATCGTTTTCTGCCTGTTTTCGGGCAATGCTATAGGAAATTGTCTTTTCTATTAAAGTTGCAGACACTTCTCCTTTTACCAGGTAATCCTGGGCACCAGCCTTAACGGACTGGATGGCTATTTCACTTTCCGGTAAGCCCGACAAAATGATAACAGGGATTTCCGGATAGGCGGAATGAATTTTAGTAAAGGTTTTGAGGCCGCTGCTGTCAGGAAGGGTCAGGTCCAGAAGAATTACATCATAGTTGTTTTCTTTCAGAATTTGTAATGAGCTGTTCAGGGATGTGGTATTGGTAATTTCACTCCTGAAACTTTTTACAAGCGAAAGTATTTCCTCAAGAAGAAAAAGATCTCCTGGGTTATCTTCTATCGCCAGGATGCGAATCGTCTGCATGACATTTTAATTTAGACCTTCGGTAATTTTACAATATTCACCCAGAACTCTTCAATGGTCAGTATTACTTCCATGAATTGGGTAAAATTTACGGGTTTGGTAATGTAGCAATTGGCATAGTTGCTGTATGCTTTCAATATGTCGTTGTCTCTGGAAGAAGTGGTTAGAATTATAACCGGAATAAGCCTAAGCACCGGATCAGATTTGATATGTGAGAGCACTTCAATGCCATCCAATTTCGGTAAATTCAGATCAAGCAGGATAAGATCAGGCTTAAGTTCGTTTCTGTACTTTTCTTTCTGCTGAAGATAGCTGATAGCTTCGTGACCGTCATGTACCACCGAAAGCGAGTTTTTTATTTTTCCTTCTTTCAGGGCTTCTTTAATCAGAATAATGTCTCCCTCATTGTCTTCTACCAGAAGAATATGTATTGTATGCATCCGTTATTTATTGCTGTTTAAACTGTTTAGATTTTTCGAAATGCTGAAAAAGAAATTGCTCCCTTGTCCTGCTATGGATTCCACCCAGATTTTACCTTGATGCTTTTCGATTATTTTCTTTGAAATAGCCAGGCCTATGCCGGTTCCTGAATATTCATTTCTGGTATGCAGTCTTTGAAACAGAATGAATACCTTGTCAATGAAATGAGGCTCGATGCCAATACCATTATCTTCTATGCGAAAGACCCAGTGTGAATCACTTTGATAAGAGCTGATTTTTATATGCGGTTGTTCTCCTCTGATGTTTTTATACTTCAACGCGTTTCCCAGAAGATTCTGAAAGAGTTGCCTGATCTGGCTTTTGATACCTGTAATCGCAGGCAGCCCGGAAATTTCCACAACCGTATTCGTGTCTTTGATCGGTATCTCGAAAAGACTGAGCATTTCCTGCATCAGTTCCGTAGTATTGATGAGCTGAAGGTTCTCTTTGATGCTGTCTATACGTGAGTAATCGAGGAGGTTCTCAATCAATAGCTTCATTCTTTCAGCTCCATCCTTGGCGAAGAAAATATATTTGCCGGCCTGTTCATCCAGCTTGTCTTTGTATTTCATTTCTAACAGCTGAAGAAAGCTGGTGATCATTCGGAGCGGCTCCTGTAAATCATGAGAGGCTATATAGGCAAACCTTTCCAGCTCGTCGTTTGAACCTTTCAATGCCTGAGCTTTAGTCTCAAGATCGCCATAAAGTCTTTCAAGGGTTAGCTCCATTGACTTTCTGTCTGATATGTCACGAAAATTGCAGACCATGGAATTAACCGAAGTTTCGCTGAGGAGGTTGGTAACGCTTCCTTCTACCCATATCCATTCGCCATTTTTATGTTTCATCCTGCGTTGGAAATTGTGAGTTTGTCCCGGATTTTTCCTTAACTCTTCAATCATTTCCAGCGATGATGACAGGTCATCCGTATGTATGAAGCCGGTAAAATTCTTTCCACAAAATTCTTCAGAGGTATACCCCAGCGTTTTTTTCAGGGAAGGACTTACATAGGTTATTACACCTTCCGGATCTTTTAAATAGATCACTTCGGAGATTTTTTCTATCAGAACCTTAAATTTTTTTTCCTGCTCTTTGAGTAGATTGGACATTTTTTTGTTTTCCGTAATATCCCTTGCTATGCAGTAAGTTGTATGGTTTTCTTCAGACCAATAGGCCGACCACATCATATACACAATATGACCGTCTTTATGGAGATACCTGTTTTCAAAGTGCAGGGTTGAAATCCCTTGTTTTACCAGAAGGGATTGTTTAATGGTGATGTCCTTATCATCGGGGTGAATCAGCTCCATGTAGCTTTTGCCGATCAATTCATCGGAAGTATAGCCCCATATATTTTCGCTGGCTCTGCTAACCTGGATAAATCGCTCCTCCTGATCGATCACACAGATGACATCAAGTGAGAAGTTCCATATATTGTTGTCTTTCTCCCTAGGTGAAGTGACTTGGCTCGTTACTTTGGCCTGGGCTTCTTTTTTTTCCATATTTCAGACGAGTAATAATGCATGGATTGCTACCCTCTACTTAAAAATTAAATTGCCTTACCAATAAGCTACGAACCCTCTCTGTCTGGATTGAAGGTCAGTCTTGTCCCTATCAGGCAGGCAATATGGAAGAAATGTAGTATCTATAAGAAAGTGATTTATATCGTTTGAACGTGTAAAAATGCACATTAGTTGCGTATTTTATTAGATACGAGAGATCTTTCTTTTTATACTTTTATATCGTATTGATCGATAGAAAGTTGAATGAATTTTTGAATAAAATAATGCTTATAGTGGAATAGCATGTAATAAAT
>JBJMLY010000319.1:0-7959 GCA_045805025.1 Cytophagaceae bacterium
ATCCTACAAATAGCAGCAGTATGGATAGATGGTAATCGATATGCCCGATACCGGCGGCTGCCAGCCAGATCAGACCCAGGCAGGTCAGTACTAAAAAATTGTTATAATATTCTTTATAGCCTGTTTTGATTTCATCTTTGGTATTCTTCACAATCATACACTTCCTTATTTCACCCCTTATTTCCTACTCAGACGATGTTATCTGATTCTATATATATAACAGGCGATTTTTTTAAGTTGTTATGGAAAAAAGAAATAAAGTAGCAAGCATCAAAAGACAAAACACAAATTTCAAAATGCAAATAACAAAATCCATGTAGCAGGTGTTAAAACACAAATCCCAAATACCTGGCAGTAACACCATGGGTATTTGGGATTTGTGTTTTGAAATTTGTACCGCTTACTTCTGCCCGGCTTTGATCGCCTCAATTCCCAGGCTTAGGAAGGCAAAGGGAGCATTCCAGTTAATAGCAATCTCGTTGGAGGCATAGCTGCATTTATGATCCACATATGATTTTGCAGGGAGTTTTGAAGGGTATTTGTTATAGCAGGAAGACGGACTGTCCTGTTGTCCGGGGTTCGGTCCTCCTGCCAGCAGGCCCGGAACCGGTTCTTTAATACCGTCAGACTCCGAAGGCCTGTGGTGCGGATTGAAGGTAGATCTTTCGCCGTATCCGGTCATAAAGGAATATCCCGTAGCGTTTCTTCCCAGGAGATAATCCAGGCAGGACATGGCCGCTTCCAGATAGGATTTGTCCTTGGTGATTTCATAGGCTATTAAAAGAAGCATACCCTGATTGGCCGATGCGGAATTACTTCCCCAGCCAAAATTGCTGGCGTCCACACCCATCGTGGTTTTGTATGGAGATTTCTCTGCATACTCTTTCATGGGAGTAGCCATTTTAATGATCTGCTCAGTTACAGCATCCATGCCTTCCAGACTCGGATATTTCGATTTTAAAGAGATCAGCGTGTAAAGCCCGAGGGTATTGACATCCGGCCAGCTGGGCAGACCGAATTTGGTATTGAGGGTACCTGGCAGGTTGGCTTCTTCGTAATAGTCCATCTTTCCTGTGGCTGCGAATAATTCAATAGCTGCCCACTGGAACTCATCCGAAATATTGCTATCACCATATTCTCCTGTTTCTACATTCGGGTCGAACTGGTCGTTCATCGCTTTCTGACTGTAAAGTATGTTCGGATTTTTCTTGGCCCAGGCATAGGCTTTTTTCGCCATGGTCAGGCAGGAGTCGGAGAAACCGGGCATCTGTTTTTTATATTTTGCAAATACTCTGCTGGCCTGTGCCATCACTGCACAGAAGTCAAGAGCCGACGCCGTAGTTTTCTGGATTACATAACGCGGGCTGGTTGCTCTTTCGGGCATTACCGAACCATCGAATCCGGAATTTGTCAGTTTGAAATAGACGCCGCCGTCTTCATCCTGCATGCTCATGATCCAGCGTATATTCCAGAGTGCTTCGTCCAGTACATCCGGAATCTGATTTTTGCTTTCAGGTATGTTCACGTTGAGCGTGTCCATGAACTTAGGGAAGTGTTCGTATAGCGCCATAAGCGTATAGGTGCTGATGCCTGAGTTGATGATGTATTTGTTATAATCTCCCGCATCGTACCAGCCTTTAGTGCAGTTGATCTTGGTGTCTGCAGGTCTGGTAGCTGTAGCGGCCGAAGGGTGCACGAGCACAGCAGTATCCATATGACCAGCTTTTCTGGCGAATTTGCCAGCATGTTCGGGTAAAAGTTCAGTCGAAGCTCTCTGGTAGTAAAATCCCTTAAGACTTGCCTTCGCAACAGGAAGATAAACATGAGGCTTAATGTCAAAAGGATAGGAGAGGCCTGCTTTGGGAACATACAGTACATAAGAACCTGGCTTGGTCAAAGAGCTGAAGTCGGCCTGATTTACCATTTCTTCAGAGTATTGCCACACTCCTGCATTAACCAGGTTGCCGCGGAAAACTGTATCCTTTCCGTCTTCAGTTACAATGGAAAATTTTTTCCCCAGTGTATCGCCTCCGATTACAAGAGCGATTTTCTGACTTTTCGGATAATAGCCGATCTGGTTCAGTCTGATGGGAGTAGGAGGCAAGGCATAGTCTTTTTTAACTTGGGCAAAAAGGCCCGAATGAGAAAAAAGCAAGATGCCAAGCGCGGATAACAGGTGTTTTATCATAAATAGTTTTTTAAAATCTGATCTCTAGTATACACAAATATTAGACCTTTCTGAAAAACAGAGAATTTTTTATAGGAAAAGGACTAATTTGTATGCCTGACGTTTAGCCTAAAAATTAACTATTTTTTACAGATTATATACTTGTAAAGCAGGCTTTTATTAAAATAAGAAAGTAAGATTTTAAAGGATGATTGTATTGCTTATGCTTTCGATAAGTTCGCAACTGTTCTTTTAGAAAAAGTCTGAGTTTTGTTACTCAGAAACTCAGCAGATAAATTTTCATTGGCTAGCGATTCTCCGGATTGAAATTGACATCCAGCCTTCTTCTGCCCATCACGGCTTTGCCATGCTGCATCTCAGGTTCAAAAGGGGCCATGGACATGACAATCCTTTCCGCATCGTGCAGAAAAGCTTCGTCGATGCCTGGCTTAGGACTTGCTCTGACTTCGGTAATTCTTCCCAGTGTATCGATGGTAAAAAATACAGTTACCGTAAAGCGTTTATTATCGTTGATTTTATTAAAATCCTGTGCCCGGGAAATTTCAACGGAGAGCAGCAGAGGTAAAAATAAAAGAATCTTCATTTTTTTAATGGTTACAATGAATTCTATCTTATTTACTAACAGCTAACAACCCAATTAAGCTTTTTCCGACAATTCCAGCCATCTCAGGGATTTTTCATCGAGAAGACTCATGACTTCTGCAATCTCTTTTCCCCATTTGATCAGGTCTTCATTGCTGCCTGTTCCGGAATTTAGTTTTGCCGTCAGGTCTTCCTTTTTTAATTCAAGTGATGCAATTTCCTTATCCAGGTTCTCCAGTTCTTTTTTCTCCTGATAGGAAAGCTTTTTCTTTTCTTCGTCCGACTTTACTTTCACCGGAACAGCCTTGGGTTTGGCCGCTTCTTCTTCCTGCTCATCCATCCAGGTTCTGTAGTCTGTATAATTTCCAGGATAATCCCTGATCTTTCCTTCTCCCTCAAATACAAAGACGTGGTCTACGAGTCTGTCCATAAAATACCGGTCGTGCGATACGACCAGCAAGGAGCCGTTGAAGTTGATCAGAAATTCTTCCAGCACATTCAATGTGGCAATATCCAGGTCGTTGGTCGGCTCATCGAGAATCAGGAAGTTTGGATTCTTTACGAGAATTTTCAGCAGCTGCAATCGCTTCTTTTCTCCTCCGCTCAGTTTGGAAACGTAGGTGTACTGCATGGCAGGGGTGAACTGAAAGTGCTGCAGGAACTGTCCGACCCCAATCGTTTCCCCGGTTCCAAGCGTAATGACTTCTGCAATATCTTTCACGACCTCGATCACACGCTGATCTTCTCTGATCTCCAGTCCGCCCTGAGAGAAATATCCGACGGTGGTAGTTTGTCCTTTATCGATTTTTCCTGTATCGGGTATCACAAGGCCTGTAAGCATATTCAGGAAGGTGGATTTCCCGATTCCATTCTTTCCTACAATGCCGATGCGGTCTTTCTTTTTAAAGGTATAGGAGAAATCATCGACCAGCTTTTTCTGGTTGTAGGATTTTGAAACATGGTCGAGTTCAAAAACTTTCCCTCCCTGTCTGCTGGTCTGCACATTCAGCTCAAGTTTGCCGACGCTTTTTACCACCGTCGTTTTTTCCTGCAAGTCGTAAAAAGCATCCACTCTTGATTTGGCCTTGGTACCACGGGCTTTGGGCTGCCTGCGCATCCATTCAAGTTCTTTTTTCAGCAGTTGCTTTGCTTTATCGAGTTCTGTCTGAGCCTGCAGCTCTCTTTCGGCTTTCTTTTCCACGAAATAGCTGTAATTGCCTTTGTAGGTATAAAGCTTTCCATTGTCAAGCTCATAAATGGTATTGGCTACTTTGTCGAGGAAATAACGGTCGTGGGTAACCAGGAGCAAGGTGACTTTCTGAGCCGAAAGCATGTTCTCCAGCCATTCGATCGTATCGAGGTCAAGGTGATTGGTAGGCTCATCCATGATGAGAAGATCGGGCTCTTCAATCAGCAGCCTGGCCATCGCTACTCGTTTCTTTTGTCCGCCCGAAAGATTTTCAATTTTCTGCGACAGATCCGAGATACCCATTTTGCTGATGATCTCTTTGACCTTCTGTTCGTAATCCCAGGCTTTCAGGTCATCCATCTTTTCCATGGCAACCTGCAGCTCTTCGCCAGAGCCTCCTTCGTTCAGGCAGCGTTCATACTCACGGATTACCTCAAGTATATGATTGTCTCCTGCAAAAAGAGCCTGGGTGACGGTATGGCCGTCTTCAAATTCGAGGTTCTGGTTGAGATAGCCTGTTTTTATTTCTTTATTAAGTACGACTTTGCCATCGTCCGGACTGATCTTTCCAGCCAGAATATTCAGGAGGGTTGATTTTCCGGAGCCATTAATTCCCACCAGGGCAATTTTTTCTCCCTGACTTATGCCAATCGAGAGGTTTTTAAACAGCCATTTTTCATTGTAAGACTTGGCAAGAGATTCAGCGGAAAGAAAATTCATGGTATTATTAAATAAAGCAATAACAAAGGTAGGTTAAAAAGTTGAGAGTTTTTAGTTCATAGTCCATAGTCGGCGGTCGACAGTCCATGGGAGAAAAGTTGGCAAATTGTCAGAAAGTTGACAGTTAACAGTTGACAGTTGGCAAAAAGAATTGGTAGTTAGCAGTTGACAATGGATTTAGTACCTACTTCTCAGAGAATAAATTAATTTTAATCTTAATAGCTTATTGATATTTTTATATTGCTTTAATTGTTAAGTACAAGCGTTATAATGAAATGTCACAGATGAAAAAAATTCAATTGACATTTGCTATTATCCCAGTTTTGTGGGCACTCCTGTTCTATGGGATCATGCTTATGTTTTATTTTAAATTGGGACATATACCTTCCATATCAGGCGATTTAAATTATACTTTTGAAAATGGCATTTTTGGTTGGATGTTATTTTGCAATGCTTTATCAGGATTTGGTTTTATATCTATTGTGATATGGTTTTTAATCCAACTAATAAGCTTAGTCAGGGGACAATCTTATGATAAGTTAAACATATTGGGTTTAGCACTTATACTCTTTTCAATAATGTCATATATTTTTGCCAGAAATGTTTTAGTAGAATATTTTCTCTGGTATCACAGCTAGAACTTTTATTTGCTCTGACACCCTGAAACTCGGGGAAAGGATGTCGTTTGACATAAAAGAGAATTTTATTGCCTACTGTCAATTGCCAATTGTCAATTTTATTCAACCCTTCAACCTCTGGTTAATCACCAGTTCCAGATCCGAGACGACATTGATGAAATAGATGTAGGAATCGTAGGGAGTCTTATAGGGACTGAAATATTTATGTACTGCTCCGTCGGCCCAGTATTTCGTACACATGTAATAAAAATGGTCGGAAGCCTGGAGTATAGACCATATTTCCAGAAGCTTAGGATCGTTCAGTTTTTTAATGTCATCCTCCATGGAATAAAGCTTGGCCATGCTTTCCATCTGCATCGGGTTGCTGAGCCAGGCGGAAAGGTCTCTTTCCGTATCGGCCCATGAAATTGTATGCCCTACATCGTAAACACCTTTGATCTGGTGCATGTCCGCCACTTCAGAAGGGGTGTTAAACGTAAAGCTCTTATTCTTCAGGATTTCTCCCGGAAGATGTCTCATGAATTCAAAGATGCCGGTGCTTTCCCACTGGTGCTCTCCAAACGTTTCATAATCCATAAAGATATTAATGGTGTCAGAGCTGCGGTTATAGTTGTGAATCCACCGGGCATATTTTTCTGAGGTCAGGGGATATTCAGGCCAGTTTTGATTGGAGAAGCGGAAAGCAATATCGTCCGACAGGCGGTGATTCTTCAAAAGTATTTTCAGGTTCCGGGTCGAAGGCGGCATATAGACGTAGTGCAGCGATCTTCCGTTGAGCACCCAGTCCACACCCTCAGACAGGATTGCTTTATAGCCCATTTTATGGATAAAATTGGCCAGGTCATTGTTGTAGATAAGTTCAGTGTTCCGGAAGACGGAAGGCTTATATCCGAAGAGATCCTGAATTTTCTTTTTATGCATTTCTACCTGTCTTACAAACTCTTCTTTTGAGTATAAAAAAGCGAGTGAGTGATAATAGGTCTCGGATAGAAATTCCACGCACTTGGTTTTGGCAAGTGCCTGAAAAGATTCAAGAACGTCGGGTCTGTATTTTTCGAATTGTTCAAGAGCCAGTCCGCTGATGGATAAAGAGATCTTGAATTTTCCTTCATGCTTGCGAATCAGTTCCAGCATTAATTTGTTGGCTGGCAGGTAACATTTGTCGGAGACTTTGTTAAGAATTTCCCTGTTCAGCGCCTCATCTTCGTAGGCATGATCGTTCCCTATGCTGAAAAATGAATAGTGTTTAAGCCTGTAGGGTTGATGAACCTGAAAATAAAAGCAAACTGAAGGCATATACCTGTAAATATGAGTAATTTAAAGCACTTTTTTATACACGTTTGCCACCCTTTCAGAGGCACGGTCCCAGGTACAGACCTGAAGATCGTTAAATGCATCTCTGATGACAGCTTCTCTGAGCGGATCATTCTGAAGTAGTGAGATAATATGGTGGGCCATTTTATCCACATCCCAGAAATCGGCCTTCAGAGCACCGAAGAGTACTTCGGAAACGCCTGATTGCTTTGATATTACACAAGGTATGCCAAACTGAGCCGCTTCGAGTGCCGAAAGTCCGAAGGGTTCGGATACGGAAGGCATGCAGTATACGTCTGCAATGGAAAGCAGCCTGTTGACTTTTTCTTTGGTAAGGAAACCGGTAAAGTGTAGTTTATTGCCTATTTGTCTGTATGCGCCTGTTTCAATAAGTCCTCTCAGCCTGTCGCCTGTGCCTGCCATCACAAATCTTACGTCAGGATAATTTGCGATTACCTTCGCGGCAATGTCAAGAAAATATTGAGGACCTTTTTGTCCGGTAACGCGGCCAAGAAATAAGACCAGCTTCTCCGGAAAATCTTTGGTGTTGTGAAATACATGTACCGGATCAGCTCCGTTGTGAACCGGGAAGATCTTTTTGGCATCCACATCATAATGACTCTGGATCACCGTTCCGGTATAGTGACTTACAGGAATAATGATGTCGGCAAAATGCATGGCCCAGCGTTCAAGATCATAGACCCAACCCTTGCTTTCTGGTCCGCCCCGGTCAAATTCCAGTGAATGTACATGAAGAATAAGAGGTTTGCCCGTCATCGATTTTATTTCGATGCCGGCCAGGAAGGTCATCCAGTCATGGCAATGGATCACATCAAATTCTTTTTCTGCCGCCAGACCCGCTGCATAACCGGCAAAGTCGACTACTTTACGGATAACATCTCCTCCGTAAAGGTCTCCCTCCTGAAAAATATTCGGACTGGCTTTTGATTTTACGTCTTTGACTGCTGAATGAAGTATATCGTAGTTGATATTGGGAATGCCCGAGCTCTGGTAGGGAGAAATGTTCGCCTCGACATATTCTACGTTGGCAAATTCCTGATAATATTCGCTGGTATTGACCTTCTTCAGATTTTCAATTTCGATGTTGTTCAGACCGATAAGTTCGATGTTTTCAAGGACAAAATCCGGGTCTGATTTAGGGAGGATTATGGTAAGGTCTGCATGCTTGCGCAAGGACTTGCATAAGCCCAGACAGGCAATGCCCAATCCTCCGTTAATTACCGGAGGAAACTCCCAGCCCAGCATCAAAACTTTAGGTCTTTTCATAATGCCAAAAACTAAGTCATCTTAAAAAAATATCTGATCCG